>DATJKB010000408.1:0-9491 GCA_035491875.1 Pyrinomonadaceae bacterium
TGAGCCGGTCGCCCTTACGAAAGTCTTTCGCAAAAGCCGGCGGTCTCACGTCGAACTCCAGTTCACCATACGAGCGCGTGAGATTTTGACTCAGCACCGATCGGGTCGTCGGATCCAGTGAGTTCGAATAGAACGTGATGCGACCTGCGCCCGTCGCCGTGAACGACCAACCGGCGAAGTGAAGCGGCAACTCAAAACGCGGGTGAATGTCGAGCCGCTGAACGATGCTGGGCGAAAGAATCGCTTCACCCCCAACTTGAGCCCGAAACAGCACCGGGTCTTCAACCGTTTCTTTACGGCTTACGCCTTCAGCTGATCCTTCGAAAGAAAAATAGATCGGGATCTTCTTGATGAAGTTTAGCGGCGACGGACGGCGGTCGATACTGACGCTCGGCAGTTGGCGAATTCGTATGCGCGCGGTCGGCAACGACGACACTTGCGAGCGTCCGAGAAAATTGAAACTGTATTCGTCGTGGTTTTTGTTTATGAATACTTGCGACGTCTCTTCAGGAGAGATGGCTTGCTGAATGTTGTCAGAAAAGACCTGGCGAAAAGCGAGATTCGAAGTGATGTTTACGTTGGCCGCGGCTGTGAAGCCGTTTGGGAAATAGTGGACGCCCGCGACATAGAAACTTGATCCACCCTGGTCAGGATGTTCGGCGTCAGCTTCGTGACCAAACACGCGATCTTTAACTGCGTAGAAACCTGCGTTGAAAAACGATCGTGAATTCGCGCGGGTTCGCAAATCGGCGCCAAGACCAAAACCTCGGGCTGTATAAATATCGCTTCTAAGGGTCACATCCGCCGAGCGTCCGAGCGTTTGATAATACGCGCTCGACATACGGAAACCTTTTGCGCCCGAGCCACCGAACGTTGGCGTCAAGAATCCCGATGCACGATCGCGACGCTTGATCGAAACAGATGCGTAGGGCAGGTAGAGAATCGGAATGCCTTTGACGCGCATCGTTGGTGAAACCACGCGCACGCGATCGCCCGTTTTGATCTTCGCCCGGCGCGCATGGAAGCTCCACTTCGGAACATCTTCATCGCAAGCGGTGATCTGAGCGTTTTCGGCGACGATTGTATCGAGACTAATCTTCTCAACACGGTCAGCAGTGAAGTAGATACGGGTTCCGTCCTGTGTTTGATTTGAGAAACCAGTGGAATTGAGGAAGTAACCGGTCTTGGTTCTGTAATTCCATTCGGCTTTCGTGCCTGTGATGCGCTGCTGGTCTGCCTGATCGAAGACGACGTTTCCTTCCGCAACTACTCTGTTAGTGGCGTCGTAGACGGTTACTTTGTCTGCCTGCAAGCGATAAGTGCCGATGCGCACGTCGACATTGCCTTCATAAACAAAGACGCGCGCCTCTTCCGGTCCGCTCGCGGATTGCTTTACGGCAACAACTGTAATGCGATCGCTCGGATAACCTTGCATGTCGGCAGGCGTCGTCGGTCGCGGACGGACGGGTTCATCAGTGTGCAGTGGATTAACGCTCGGCGTGTCAGTGATCGGATTAGTAACTTTTCGATCGACTGGATTAGTTTGTTGGGCGAATAAAAGAGGACAGACTAAGAGAATAAAAACGGTCGAGAGAAGGATCCGCGCAATGGAGGAGAGGCCGCTTGAGCTAAACGACGAAAGCAAAGAGACTGAATTCCTCCGAGAGGGGCCCAGTGCGACAAAACGCGCGGCAAAGAGTGCGGCATGCGCGGAAAGATTATCAACTTCGCACCGTTCGTTAGTAGAGCGCGTTGATGCTAGCACGAATTTAATTTATTGCCGATTGCCAATTGTCGATTGCCGATTGAAAGTACCCGGGAAGCAGCTGCATTCACAGAACCAACTTCCACTGAACAAAGCAACGTGCGAAACCATCAGCACTCAACCTCATTGAAATAACTCAAGCTCAGATAAATGCAGTTAGGAAGGGCGGTTTACCCCCGCTGAGATCCATAACACTCAACCTTCATTTCATGTTCTTCCTAAAATGCCCAGCAACGTTTCTGTCTGAATATTTTGATTCTGTGGATGACGTGCCAGTGACATAGAGCAGTGCCGCTGGAAGATTTAGATTGGTCCATTTGCGAGCCATGAGGAAGCTCCTTGCTTGAGGATTTTTTGTAGCTGCAGATTCCGCTCGGTGTCTACAGGGCAACTTGAGCGGGGGTAAACCACCCTTCCTCACTGCGTTTATCTGAGCTTGACTTGTTTCTTTGAAGATTGAGGACTGATGATTATCCTGTTGAACCTTTTCTGGGGGCTTCAGTGTTATGGATCTTCGCGGGGGTAAACCACCCTTCCCTACTGCACTTATCTGACTTGAGTGATTTCGATGAAGCTTGAGCGCTGATGGTTTTGCACGTTGCCTTGTTCAACTGGAGTTGGATCCCATCAGCACAGCGGATTTCGAGTTGATGAGATAGCACGCCTCCATTGGGACGGCTTACTTCGATTGAGCGAAATCCGAAATCCGCATTCCGAAATCCGAAATCCGTTTTTTGCTATGATCAGCTTCGATGGCCAAACAGTTGCGCATCATGATTGTTGCTGGTGAGCCTTCTGGTGATGCTCATGCTGCTTCGCTTGTTCGTGCACTGCGAGAGGTTGCTCCTGAAACTGAGTTTGACTTCTTCGGCGCCGCCGGACGATTGATGCGCGCTGAACAGGTTAAGAAAGTTGTCGATTCAGACCAACTCGCAATCATGGGAATCGTGGAAGTCGGTCGCGTCTTGCCACGATTCATCAAAGCATTTCACGCTCTAAAACACGCCGCCTTCGAATTACAACCTCATGCGGTAATCCTGGTCGACTGGCCGGAGTTCAATCTCCGCCTTGCGAGGGCGCTCCATCGACGGGGATTGAAAGTGATCTACTACATCAGTCCGCAACTCTGGGCGTGGCGACCGAAGCGAGTCAGCAGCATTCAACGGGACGTTGATCTATTGCTATCGATTCTCCCGTTTGAAGCTGACTGGTACAAAGAACGCGGTGTGACTCATGTTGAGTATGTCGGTCATCCACTTGCCGGCGAAGTGAAGCCCCGCTTTAGTCGCTTGGAGTTTTGTCTGCGACAACAACTCGATCCACAACGACCGATCATTTCGTTTCTGCCGGGCAGCCGGCTGAAAGAGTTGCAGCGAATTCTTCCTCCGATGCTCGCGGCTGTTAAAGAGATCAATCACAAGCGACCGGATGTGCAATGCGTGTTGTGCGTCGCGCCAAGCCGCACCATTGAAGAGACGCGTGACATCATTGCTCGACAGAACGGCAGCATGCGATTTGAGACACTCAAGATCATTCACGGCGAAACTCGAGAAGCACTCGGTGCGTCTGACGCCTCGGCAGTTGCTAGCGGAACGGCGACACTGGAAGCGGCACTCGTGGGAACACCAATGGTAATCGTCTACAAGGAATCTTCGATCAACTGGCACACGCTGGGCAGGTTAATTACTGCCGAACATTTTGGCTTGGTAAACCTGGTGGCGGGCGAACGATTGGTGACCGAACTGATGCAGAACGATTTGACGGGAAGCCAGTTAACCGAGGAATTGTTAGGGCTGTTGGAAAAGGATCGAAACAGTGCGCTGCGGCAACGACTTCAGGAAGTGGCGGAACGCCTCGGTGATCCTGGAGCATCAGAACGCGCTGCCAGAAGAGTTTTAGAGGCGCTTCGCGAGTGGAATTAGCTCACAGACTTTTGGAGAGGATTTCAGGATTACAAAAGTTCAATGTGGCGAACTTTGCTTGCCTCTTCCGGTTCAAAGTTTGAATCCTGTAATCTTGTTATCCTGTCTAAGTTTTGAGTTTGTCTTCGAGTTCTTTTAGACGCCGCCGCAGTTCTTTCAACTCTTCGCGCATCTCCGGCAATCGACCGAGATGTGCATTCATACGTTTGTAGTCAGCTAGCGGCTGAATAGGTATGCCCCACCAGACGCCCGGTCTCACGATCTTGCCCGGAAGAATACCTGCCTTAGACCCAATTACTGCGCCCGATTGCACGCGCGTGTGATCGCCAAACCCAACCTGACCGCCAATTACCGCATCGTCTTCGATCGTAACGCTGCCGCTGATTCCCGTTTGGGCAGCGATCACGACGCGTTCACCGATGTCGCAGTTATGCCCGACGTGGACCATGTTGTCGAGTTTAGTCCCCTTCCCGATTCGTGTTCGGCCAAGTGCCGCGCGGTCTACGCATGTGTGTGCCCCGAGCTCGACATCATCTTCGATCACCACCGTTCCAATCTGCGGAAACTTGTGATAGCCCATCGCATCTCGCACGTAGCCGAATCCGTCCGCGCCAATACAAACGCCTGCATGAAGAATCACTCGATCGCCGATCGACACTCCGTCATACAACACAACGTTTGGATGTATTACGCACTCGCTGCCAACGGTAACGTTCGCGCCGATAACAGAACCGGCCTCGACACGAGTGTGAGCACCGATGCGCGCATATTCTCCGATGCAAGCATTTGGACCAATGAAAGCTGTCAGCGCTACGTCAGCGGTTTTAGCGAGAACAGCTGTCGGATCAATCGTAGGTTCGCGGCGAAGCGGTGGATGAAGAAGAGCGGCTATTTGTGAGAATGCGAGTTTAGGATTCGAAACTTCGATTAGGGCGGTGCTCTTGAACTCAGGACGATTGTTAGCGTTTGGAACGATCAAACACGAGGCACCACTCGCAGCAGCCGTGTCGAAATGTTTCTCGTTATCGACGTAGGAGATTGATCCCTCACCGGCGTTTTCCAGGTTGGCGATGCGCTGGATCATGATTGATCCATCGCCGATGACGCGTCCACCGGTCGCCTCTGCGAGTTCGCGGACTGAGATTGAAGTTAGAGACATTATGCCCGTCGTAAATTAGCAGCGTCAGAGTAGGATAGAACTAACGCAGTGGCAAACAGTCAGTGCCGAAACGCGCTAGCGGATGTCCGATACACTTCAGTTTGTCGTGTGCTTCCGTATATTCAACTGTTGTCAGGAATCGTAGGCTGTTGTCTGAAAGCAGTTGAAGCAAGGGCACAACACGACAAACTGAAGTGTATCGGACATCCGCTACCGCGTTTCGGCATTGACTGTTCGCGCGAGACACACCGATCAACCCAACGTTTCCTGAACGTCATCCGATTTGTCTCTCCGACCAGCGCGAGTGAATCCTCGTTTCGATGTCTTTATGAATTCGACAAGGTGGGCCACATGAGGATCATCAACTCTTTCAAGCTCAGCCAGAGCCATTTCTAGAGCCAATCCGTTTCTGAACAGCACTTGATATGCTCTCTTTAGTGCAGTCATGGCGTCGCGTGAAAATCCTGCGCGGCGTAACCCGACACTGTTCAAACCTCGCACGCGCGGCGGGTTGCCATCCGTTATGCAGAACGGCAACACGTCCTGAACGATTTTCGACTTACCTCCGACCATCGCGAATCTTCCCATTCGCACAAACTGGTGCGCACCGACGTTGTTAGACACAAACACGTGGTCTTCGACGATGATATGTCCGGCGAGGGCCACCTCGTTCGCGAAGATGTTGTCGTCACCTATCTGACAGTTGTGCGCGACGTGCATACCGACCATGAAGAAGTTTCGCGAACCAACACGAGTCGTTTGTCCTTCGCCGTTCGCGCGATGAAATGTCGAAAACTCTCGAATCAGATTGTTGTCACCAATCTCCAGGTAACTAGTTTCACTTCGAAACTTGACGTCCTGGGGTTCACCGCCAAGCACCACATGTTCATAGACTCGATTGCGCGCACCGAGGCGCGTGAAGCGTTTGATAACTACATGAGCCGCGATATCGCATCCATCGCCGATCTCGACGTCGTCTTCAATAACAACGTATGGCCCAATCGTTACGTCGCGACCGAGCCTGGCAGATGAACTAACAATAGCGGTGGAATGGAGTTGCATAATCAAAGCAGGAGGATACTAATCACCTGGTGTTTACTTCAACATCTCATTCTCCCCACGCTTCAGCCTGGGGAGAATGAGAAGTCGAGTTTTTACTCAGTCTCTTGATCTCCTTGGTCACAACCGGGAAGTGCTAAACTACCGAACCAGCATGGCCCAACAAATATTTTTCCAGCGCGTAATCAAACTCGCCCTCTCGCTACTAATTCTCTTCGTTTCTTTTCCGTCAATGGTTCTCGCCCAGCGTCGTCAAACGGTTGCAACCAATTTCCGTTTGGAGCAGATCGACGGAAACCCGATGGCTAAAAGGCTCTATATCACCGTCAACGGCCGAGAACGAAAAATCTCCAACCAGGCGCTGCTTGCGTGGATTATCGATGACGGCAAGAGCGTCGCATATTCATGGACCGACGGTTCCGGTGGTTTTGAGAATGAAGGACAGTCGTTGCGCATTTATGATTTGCGCACCGGCCGGATCAGGAAGGTTCTTTCTGAATACATGATGATCATAGCGCTGACCCCGGTCCGATTAACGACCGGGCAACTGGCGCTCTTAATAAAGATGGGGGATGGAGGCCTGGGTGGCAGCTATTTTGCTGTCGTCGATCCGAAACGCGGTGAAGTCTTTTACCGCCGCTGGGCGGAGGTTACAGGTGTTAACGGCGATCGAATCACGCTCGCGTTCTATAAGCCGGAAAACTGGGAGGAGATTAATTCGGCACGGCCGGCTCAAGAGGAGGATCCGAACACTGTCATATCTACGACGAAGGTGAAGCCGATAAAAGTTGAGCGTCATGACCTCAAGCGGGTGCTGTCGCTGCCAGTCCTGCACAATAAACGGGACTCGTAATGACGCAAAAACTGCGATTTGCGGGCGGTTTTTCCGCTTGCCATTGCCGTATATGACATCTATCATGACACGACCGCGTTTTTGCTGCCGTTCGACACTGCGCGGATAGTTAAGCGTTTATTAGGTTTATTAGCTTTGGGCTGCCGCTCCCAGCGCCACCACAGGAGACAGATATTGTTTAGTGACCAGTTTCGTAGAGGGGAATCCGACAAGACCAAGCTCGCCGGAGTTAAAGGTTCGAAGCTGATTTCCAATCTGTCGGATGTCGCATGGAAGGCATTCCAATCCATTAACCAGCGCCTGCCTGAAGGTGAGGCGATCCGTCCCAACTGGGCGCCGGGTCCGCTTCTCAAATCCTACGAACGCAGTGCACCACCGTTGGGCTTCCCACGTGAGACGGACAGCCTTTGTCCGACTTGTGTGAAAGAAGTTCGTAACGCAGTCATCTCTGGAGAGACTCCTCTCGAGACACTGATGAACGAACACCCAGGTGAGATCAAAGCGCAGATAGTTGAAGACAACGGACAGGTCCTGATGCGCAAGGAATGTCCGAAGCACGGAATGTTCGAAGACGTGATGTCGACCGATCCTGCTTTCCTCGAGCGCATTGAATCGCTCTTCTTCGGACGGGATTTCAAAGCAGCGGAAGACAAAGACGTTCATCGTCACGGAACTTCGAATATTAAGTTTGGACGTGGCGCTGTGTTGACGGTCGATCTAACAAATCGCTGCAACATGATGTGTAACCCATGCTTCATGGACGCCAATCAAGTTGGCTATGTTCATGAACCGACGTTTGAAGACACCAAAGCGATTCTCGATCGCGCGGTTTCATTCAAACCCAGGCGCCAGGTAATTATTCTCTTCTCCGGTGGAGAGCCAACCCTTTCGCCTTACTATCTCGACGCCGTTGCTTACGCGAAGAAGATCGGCTTCTATCGCATACTCGCTGCCACCAACGGAATACGCTTCGCGGAAGACATTGAGTTTTGTAAAGCGGCAAAGGCGGCGGGCCAACATGGCGTCTACCTGCAATTCGACGGCGTGAGTGAAGAAAAGAACAAACATCGAGGCGTCGGGAATCTGTTCGACGTCAAACTGCGCGCCATCGAAAATCTTGCGAGTGTCGGTATCAAAGTTACGCTGGTCGTAACGATCGTCAACAACATCAACAACGATGGGATCGGACAAATCGTCGAGTTTGCGGCAAAGAACATCGACAAGGTCCAGACGATTGCTTTCCAACCGGTTTCGTTTACGGGCCGAGATGAAGACATCTCCGACGAGATGCGCAAGAAGTGGCGTTACACGCTCGCGGGCATGACTCACGATCTGAAGTCACAGCTGGGCGAACGCATTCAGCCTTTGCGCGATTGGTTTCCGCTATCGTCATACTCTGCGTTCACCAGCGTGATGGATATGTTGCAAGGCGCTGATGCTCCGTGGGGTTGGTCGTCGTGCAACTGCCATCCGAACTGCGGCATATTTACGTTGATGGTCGTGAACAAACACACCGGTGAGTTTAAGTCGCTGTTTGAGTTCTTCGATTACGAGCAGTTTATGAAAGACGTGGCGGTGATCACTGATACCGCGCGTGGCCGCAAGCTTTCATACGCGCAGTTGGCAATGGCAATCATGCGCAACTACAACGCCGAGCGCGCACCGGAAGGATTTCCGATCTCGCAGATTGTTAACTTGTTCAAGCCTTCTTCGACGAGTTCAAACTCAGATCGCAACGACCGCATGAAGAAGTCGGCGGACGAGACGAACGATATGTGGCGTGTCCTCTGCGTCGAAGGAATGTGGTTCCAGGATCTCTTCAACTACGATTTCCGTCGCACTGAAATGTGCGTGATTCCTTACGGCACGCAGGAAGGCGAGATCTCTTTTTGTGCTTACAACACGGGAGTCGGCTGGCGGCAGATCATCGAGAACATGCACAAGACAGCGAACCTCGGTGAGTGGTACGAAGAACACGGCCGGCACAAAGTTTACGCCTCGGGCAAATCGGTTCCTCTTAATACAACAAAGCACTCCCTAAGCTTGCCAATTATTCAAGCGGTTCTTGCGGAAGATGCAGAAGAAAACACTTCTGTTTCAAGTCCCTATCTAGTGGAAGAGGAAAGTCTCGTAGTGTAGCTTCCTCTCGGCACTACCGTTGTTAAAGTTCAATTCCCTCTCCCGTTAGGAAGGTCACATGCGATTCCCCCGAATCACTATCAGTCTACTTGCCGTTTCGCTTTTAGCTTCCTCTCTCAGCTTCGCGCAGGATAAATCGGCGGCGCCTCAACGGCCTACCGATCCAAATCAAAGCGCGATTACACGGCCTGCACTTGCATTCGGACTGGCTGAAGATACTCCGGTGCGGTTAAAGCTTAGTCGAAACATGTCGTCTAAGGATGCGAAGCTCAACGACAAAGTGGACTTCGAGGTTGTTGACGACGTGAAGCTCGGTGAGACCATTGTGATTCAGCGGGGCGCACTCGCAATCGCGACTGTCACCGAGGCTCGCCCCAGAAAGCGGCTGGGTCGCTCGGGCAAATTGAACATGAACATTGACTATGTTCAGCTTGTAACAGGCGACAAGGTTTCCTTGCGGGCAGTTAAGGGAGGAACTGGCGGAACACGAACAGCCGCAATGACGGGCGCCATGGTGGCTACAGGCATCCTGTTCTTTCCTGCTGCTCCTCTCTTTCTCTTCATGAAGGGCAAGAACATAGAGATACCTAAGGG
>DATJKB010000409.1:0-4000 GCA_035491875.1 Pyrinomonadaceae bacterium
CCCAAGAGCGCCATACGGATCATGAAGTCAAAGCCCATGGTTTGACAGGACAGGCGGTCGGAGATCCTGACGCTCCACCGAGCAGTCCAATCGCACCTGTGGATCCGAAAGTCAGGAGTGATGAATAGCAGAAGCGACGCGTGAATTTAGTTCACCGTTGGGGGCTGAGCCGATAAGGTTCAGCCCCTGTCGTGCGTTTAGCTTCTTGGCAAGCGACGCAACGGAAACAAGGGACGTGACTTTAAGAACGAGACTTTGCAGGCTCCTAACATCGGTCGCAATCATTCTGCTCTGGTTCTGCCCAGCCCTGGCCGACTCGAAGTCAGATGGACACAACGAACTGAATCCGTTTGTGTTGATCGGTATCGCCTTTGTCTTATTGATCGGCAAGGTTGGCGGCGAGATCTTCGAACGATTACGACAGCCGGCTGTACTGGGTGAACTCGTTGCAGGCGTGCTGTTCGGTAGTTTGGCGCTGGTCGGGTTCAACGCAATCGACTCGCTAAAGACCGATTCGGTAATAGCGGCGCTTGCTCAGATAGGCGTCATTATTCTGCTCTTTGAAGTCGGTCTCGAGACGAATTTAAAGGAGATGAAGGAAGTCGGCTGGTCATCTATGCTCGTCGCCATCGCTGGTGTGGTTGCACCGTTCTTCCTGGGCTGGATCGTTGCGCGTTATTTCTTACCTGATGAATCCAACCTGGCGCACATCTTTGTAGGCGCCACTCTTTGCGCGACCAGTATTGGCATCACTGCACGAGTCTTACGCGATCTTGGAAAAGTAAAACTGAGAGAGTCGCGGATAATTCTGGGCGCCGCGGTTATCGATGATGTGCTGGGGTTGTTGATTCTTGCTGTCGTCTCCGGAGCGATTCAAGCCGCGGCAACAGGTGTATCACTCTCCGCGTCCAGTATTGCAATCATCGCTATCAAAGCGCTGGCCTTCTTACTTGCAGCGATAGTGGTTGGACACTTTGTGGCGCCGCACTTGTTGAAAGGGATCGGTCGATTCAAAACCAGCGGCATGCTGCTGGCATTTGCCATCGTCTTCTGTTTTACGCTTGCGTGGTTGGCGGCGATCGTGGAGCTCGCTCCGATCATCGGCGCATTTGCCGCGGGCTTGGTTCTCGATGAAGTTCACTTTAAACCCTTCGCGGAGAGTGGCGAAACTCCACTCGAGGAATTGCTGCGACCCTTGAGCACTGTCCTGGTGCCAATCTTTTTTGTGTTGATGGGCTTGCGTCTGGACATTCGGTCGTTCGGACGATTGCACATCATCGGCTTCGCGGTTGTGCTGACTCTCGTGGCAATTATCGGCAAGCAGGTTTGTTCACTCGCCGTGGCCGAACGCGGATTAAATCGTTTGGCCATTGGCGTCGGCATGATCCCCAGGGGCGAGGTGGGTTTGATCTTTGCGGGTATTGGTACCGGACTTACATTACCCAACATTCACGGGATGAACGATCCAGTTATCAACTCCGCGACGTTTAGCGCGATTGTTGTGATGGTGGTTGTGACGACGGTGGTGACGCCGCCTGTTTTGAAGTGGGCCTTATCAAGGAAAGCAGTTTATTCCAGGACGACATAAAAGAGAAAAAAGTGAAGCGCCTGATCGTAGTTTTCATCGTCTGCATTCTCATACTCGGCTGCTCCGGACAGCCTAATCCAAATCAGCGAGATCGCACGCCTTTCAAAATCGGCTTCTTTGGGGATCTGTCTGGCCCAACTTTCAACTTTGGCCAATCGGCAAAGAATGGGATGTTGATGGCGATAGATCAGATCAATCAAGCTGGAGGGATTAATGGACACCCGTTAGATGTTGTAATCGAAGACGACAATGGTAGTCCGGAACGTGCGGCGCAGCTTAGCGGCAAATTGATAAGTCAGGATCAAGTAATTTCAATAATCGCAGCGGGGACGTCGGGCAATAGCCGCGCAGCTGCGCCAAAGGCCCAGGCAGCCCACATTCCAATGATCTCACCATCGTCGACGGATCCGGCCGTCACACAAGTTGGCGAATACATTTTTCGCGCCTGCTTCGTCGATGCGTTTCAGGGTGAGGTAATGGCCCGCTTTGCTTCACAAACACTGGGAGCAAAGAAAGCCGCTATCTTGTTCGACTTCAACTCTCCTTACGGTCGTGGTCTAACAGATTTCTTTGAGTTTGGTTTTGCGAAACGTGGCGGCCGTATTGTCACGAAGCAATCGTACATGCAAGGCGATGTTGACTTCAGAGGCCAACTGAGCACGATTCAAGCGAGTGAACCTGACGTTATATACATCCCAGGCTATTACAACGACGTGGCAATAATTGCCAAACAAGCGCGGACCATCGGTTTGAAACAACCCCTACTGGGCGGTGACGGCTGGGACGCACCTGAGCTTTGGCCACTCGCTGGCGATGCTCTCAATGTCTCGTACATCTCCACTCATTATTCCGTTGATGATCCATCTCCAGCGATTCAAACGTTTGTGCAGGAATACAAACAACGCTATCAGAATCTGGTTCCTGATGCCCATGCCGCGCTCGCTTACGATGCGACGCGCGTGCTTGCGAACGCGATTGAGCGAGCAGGTTCAACTGAAGGTTCGAAGATTCGCGATGCCCTTGCGGAGACTAGAGACTTTCCAGGAGTGACCGGCGTAATAAGATTTGATACGGATCGGAATGCTGTGAAGCCCGCCGTAATTATGAAACTCGAAGACGCGCGTTATATCTATCAAGAAACTCTGCAACCAGAACAGGTGAGCGCTACGCCAACACCAACAGCAACGCCAACTCCTAAGAAGAAGCGACGCTAAGATCAGAGAGACGCTAGCGTCTCTCGCTACCAACGAGGTGTTCGAGCGGATTCAGTGGAAATGGCGTCGTCGCCACGATCGAGCAAAGAAGAATACAGCTGAGAGAAATAGGGCCACGAGCGAAAAAACGAGAATATTGAAAGTTCGCGCGGTAACTGAAAAGACGAAAACTCTCTGCGGGATGAGCAAAGTCATCAAGACACGAAGCAATATGAAGCCGAAGAACAAGACGAGCAGTCCAAGCACGGCAACAAAGACGGTGCGTGTATTGGTTCCAGTTGACATGTTCACTTTTGCGATGCGGCGGCACGAAGTCTTCTCTAACACCAAATGCCGATCTCACTTCGCGTCTCCCGCAAACACAAAATCAAGATTCCGCACCTCGCCCGGAACCAGTGTTATCTCTGTCTCTTGTTCGCCAAGCTTTTCGTGCCAAGCTATCACCTGATATCTCCCTGCCGGTATCGAACCAATCTGATACCGCCCAAATCCATCTGATGTGGCAAAGAAAGGATGGTCGAACACCGCGGCGTATGCCTTCTCCCACGGATGCTGGTTACACCTTATCGGAATTGCAAACTCTGCTCGCTCGAATTTCTCCATTAAGGAAGAATTGGGTGGCTGCGATTTATTCCATTCGCGATTGACCTTCGGCATGGGGTGAGTGTTGTGATAGGTAAGATCATTGTTCTCAATGTTCAATGGCTGATTCACCCGAACTCCGAGCACGCGGGGAGAAAAACGGCAGTTTTGACGGTGTAAGACAACCGGCGCGGTCGGGGTTTCGAACGACAATAGTCGTAAAGCTTCGCCTGATTTGAAATAGATAAATACATTCTCGAGTTTGTCACCATTCCGGATTACGAACTCCGTCAACGCTAGATTGCCGTTCGTCAGGCAAATAGGATCGGCCGACATATCGATTCGCAAAGGCTTCGACGTCTGGCCCTTAACGGTGACGGTACCCACTAATGTCGCTTCATTACCTGTCGATTTGTAAGGAGTCTTGGTTGGGCTCGCTTCCTGGTGCGGCAGTAGTAACACCAAACCAGCCAGAACGACGGGGATTATTCGCGTCAGCATGAGCCCACCTCCATGTGAGACGGGAGCCTAGATCAATCCGGGGCCACTTGCAAAAATTTTTACGTGATCACGCGAATACCCCCAACGGCAGTTGGGGTATTCATATATTGTTGTC
>DATJKB010000410.1:0-26897 GCA_035491875.1 Pyrinomonadaceae bacterium
CACCAACAGACGATCTCAACTCTGCCGGAAACGTTTTCAGGCGCGAGCTTCTGTGCCGACGTACACATCTCACCCAATGGAAAGTTTTTGTATGGCTCAAACCGCGGCCATAACAGCATCGTGGTGTTCGCAATTAACCCGAAGTCGGGTCAGCTAACACTTGTAGAGCACGTTTCTACCGGCGGTGACTGGCCACGCAATTTCGTCATTGATCCAACAGGAACCTACCTGCTGGCGGCAAATCAGCGGTCTGACTCCGTAGTGACTTTTCGTATCGATACACGAACGGGCAAACTCACGCCGACAGGTCAGGTGGCGCAAATCCCGACCCCGGTCTGCTTAAAGATATTGACGTGAGGTTTCAGTGCTTGGCCGTTCTAAAAATCCTTGATTAAACCACTGTAATCAAAGAGAATACGCGCGCAGCTTCTCGATTTCGTCCCCAAGGAAACTAAGATGAAAACCCTGGCGCTTCTGTTAGCGACGACGTTGTTCTTTAACTTTGCCAACTTTGTTCACGTTGTAGCTAAAAGTGGCTCTCCCCTAATAAATAATTACCAGCAGAGAACCGACGAGCCAGTGTCGGCTGAGACCACCGACAGTGACGTGTTCCTCCAACAAACGACTCGCGCGCGCGGACCAGAACGCGATAACTCGCAAAGGATCGAAGCGCTGTTGAGACAAATGACCCTGGAAGAGAAGGTGGGTCAGATGACCCAACTCACACTTGAAATGTTGGCAGGTGGGAAGGACCAGGCATTTCAGATTGATCCTGCCAAACTCGAAAAGGCAATCGCTCGTTACGGCGTCGGCTCGATTCTAAATGTTTACGATCAAGCGTTCACTGTCGACAAATGGCATGAAGTGATTCGTCAAATACAAGAAGCTGCGAATAAGACTCGCTTGAAGATACCCGTCTTATACGGCATAGATTCCATTCACGGCGCCACGTATATCCAGGGCTCGACGTTGTTCCCGCAGGAAATTGGTATGGCAGCTACGTGGAACCCCGAACTGATGAAGCGCGCTTCGGAGTTTACAGCCATCGAAACGCGCGCCGCCGGAATCCCTTGGAGCTTTTCACCCGTGCTGGACATCGGGCGGAATCCGGTTTGGCCACGTTTCTGGGAGACGTTTGGTGAAGATCCACATCTCGCAACAGTGCTCGGTGTGGCCTTTGTGCGCGGCCTGGAGGGTGACGATGTGTCTTCACAGAATCATGTTGCGGCTAGTTTGAAGCACTACATGGGCTACAGCTTTCCGCTCAACGGGCGCGATCGAACTCCTGCGTGGATTCCGGAGCATTATCTGCGGCAATATTTTCTTCCAACCTTCGCGGGAGCTGTTCACGCTGGTGCCAGAACCGTGATGGTGAATTCCGCAGATATAAATGGTGTTCCGGGACATGTGAACCATCGCATCCTGACTGAAATCCTTCGCGATGAACTTGGCTTCAAAGGTTTCGTCGTCTCCGACTGGGAAGATATCAAGAAACTGGTGCGGGACTGGCGAGTTGCCGCGAACGAAAAAGAAGCCACAAAGATGGCGATCATGGCAGGCATTGATATGAGTATGGTGCCGTTGGATTACAGTTTTGCTGACATTCTTATTGGCCTCGTCAAAGAAGGCGCCGTCCCCCAGTCGCGCATTGACGAAGCCGTGCGTCGAATTCTCAGAGTTAAATTTGAACTTGGCCTATTTGAAAAGCCGATGCCAGATCCCGCTCTGAAATCCCGCATTGGATCAACGGAGGCACGACAAACAAGCCTACAGGCCGCACGAGAGTCGATGACCTTGCTCAAGAACCAAAACAACACGTTGCCGCTATCGAAAAACAGGAAGGTGTTGGTCACTGGTCCAACGGCCGATTCTCTGATTTCTTTGAACAACGGCTGGAGTTATGTCTGGCAAGGTTCAGAAGAATCTCTTTATCCCAAGGATCGCCTGACCATCCGGCGAGCAATTGAAGCTAAAGTCGGTGCAGCAAATGTGACGTTTGTTCCGGGGACAAAGATTTCAAGACGCTCGGGCTCCCCTTCAAACAGCACTCCAACAAACGTCGAGAGTGAAGTAGATATCAACGCTGCGGTTGCCGCTGCGAAGGATGCAGACGTTGTTGTACTCTGCCTCGGTGAAGGGTCATACACTGAGACACCCGGAAACATGCCAGACTTGTATCTCGGTGAGCCGCAGCAAAAGCTCGCTGCGGCGATAGCGGCTACCGGAAAACCAGTCGTGCTCGTTTTGGTAGAGGGACGACCGCGAATCGTTAGCAGTATCGCTGATGCGGCAAGGGCGGTGTTACTTGCGTATAACCCCGGTCACGAGGGCGGTCAAGCAGTAGCCGACGTTCTTTTTGGTGACTTTAATCCGAGCGGGCGGCTTCCCTTCACTTATCCACGTAGTCCGAATGCGCTGCTGATGTACGATCGCCCGGCGTTCGAAACCGAGTCGTTTGATAATGCCGGCATCAAACCTTTGTTTGAGTTCGGATCAGGACTAAGCTACACAACTTACAGCTATAAAGATTTGCGGCTCGACAAGAAGACGATTACGAAGCAGGACGAGGTTGCGGTCTCAGTAACGGTTACTAACACGGGCTCACGGGCGGGCAAGGAAGTTGTCCAACTATACCTGACGGATTTGGTAGCTAGTCTGACGCCCGCTGGTAAACGGCTAAAACGATTCGCAAAAATTCAACTAGAACCAAACCAAAGTCGCACGGTGACTTTTCGTCTGCGCCAGGATGATCTCGCATTTATCGGCACTAACAACAAGCCGACAGTGGAAGCCGGCGATTTTGAAGTTATGATCGGTGGTCTAAAGGAAAGGTTTACGCTTCGTTAGGAGTGCGGGAGATTCAACGTGGAGAAACGCTTTAGCTTTCCAAATGCATTCGGTAGGGCCATCTCTCTCGGCCTGATGTTGAGTCTCCTCGTCACATTGATCTCCGCCCAATCGCAGGACAAAACGCCCAAGAAAAAGCCAGATGACGACGTCATCAGAGTCAGTGCAAACCTCGTGAATTTCGACGTTATGGTTCGAGACAAGAAAGGCAAAGCGGTTAGGGATCTAAAAGCCGAAGATTTCGTAGTAACTGAAAATGGAATCAAGCAAAACATCGAATTCTTTGATTCCACTTTGGGCGGTGGTAATTCAACCCCAGTACCTACGACGACCAACGTCACACCGGAAACCTCGACGCCTCGAACGATGCCACGAAATGTCATCGCGTTGGTTTTGGATGGACAAACTACAGAGACGACAAACCTCAAGCCTGTCCGCGATGGCATCACCAAATTCATCAAAGAGCGGATCACGACTGACGATTCAACCGCGCTGTTTGCGATCGCGGGTGGATTGCAGCTACTGCAACCGTTCACTCAAGACAAACAAAAACTGCTTTCCGCCGTCGAGGGCGCAACGCACATCTCGGCGCAAGCCAAGACTGCGGAAGCTCGCGATCTGCAAGGCTCAATCAACCAGCTCCGAGAACAACTCGCTGGAGCTCCTTCTGGTCCTATCGAGACAGCCGCAGGCGGTTCAGCAGCAGCACAAGCAATGATCTCCCGGCACGTGCTGGAGCAATTCCTGCAACTTCGAACGACGCTCAGCATGCAGCAAACGCGTCCTATTCTTGCCGCTCTCGCAGCGATCTGCGAAGGACTGCGACCGATACGAAGCAAGAAGACGTTGATTATGTTTTCGCAGGGTTTCGTGGCTCCCGAGGTTCTTGATTGGCAGGTCCAGAGCACGATCGATCTCGCGAATCGTGCGAATGTCTCGATCTACATCATCGATTCCACAGGGCTCACGGGTGGCGTACCTCAATCTGGCGCTTATGTTCCGCCGTCCGCTTTGGCTGGAATATCAGCTGCCGTTGATCAGGAGAGTCGAATGCGAGCCAGCGCAGGGCAAAGCATTTTTGATATCTCGCGACACGAAGGAATTGATCGACAACAGGATTTGTTGTCCCGTCTTTCAGATGAAACAGGCGGGCGTTTCCTCAAGAACACGAACGACTTTGCTAACGGACTTAACCGCGTCGATGAAGAAATCCGGTCACGTTACACCTTGGCCTATCGTAGCACGGACCAAAACTTTGATGGTCACTTCCGGAAGGTAAAGATCGAAGTGACCAGACCAGGCGTCAGTGTAGTTTCGCGGTCTGGCTACTACGCTATTCCTCCCACTCAAGTCGTTCCTGTTTCACCCGACGAGCGAAAAATGATTGAAAGTTTTTCATCGCTCGAAACACGTTCGACATTGCCGATCTCTGTTGAACTAAGTGCCGTTCGATCGAAAGAAGGCGATTACGTTGTACCACTCTTATTCGACATCCCGCCGGAGTCTGTAACCTTTCAGGAGCAAGCGGGAAAGCGACGATTGCAGTTGGACGTGTTGGGCCTGGTCAGAAAAGAGGGCGAAGATAAAATCCTTTCGCGGCTCGGCGGAAACTTTAACGTCGAACTTACCGGCGAACAGTATCAATCAATTCTGAACGACAAGATCTTCTATAGGCAGGACATAGAATTAGAAGCGGGGTCTTATTCGATCGATCTCATGGTGAAGGATCGCGCGTCAGGCCGTGCGGCTGCACGGCGACAAAAGATCGTGTTGCCAAGCTCGGATGATGAATTCTTTGTGTCCAGACCCGTGTTAAGCCGAAACGCAACGGCTGTCATTCCATCCCTGTCGAACTCGAATGATGCGTTCAGCGTCGGCAACATACAGATTCGTCCGTCGCCAAGCCGACAGTTTCGCGCAACCGACAATTTGATCATCCTCTTCCGGCTCTATAACGCGGCACCGGCGCCGGATACCAACAAGCCTCGATTGAGAGTTACTGTGAATCTGGAACGAGATGGAAAACTCGCAACGAAGCCGTTCGAGTTTGAGCTCTCGGAAATCACGTCTGACCCTGTGCCTCACGTGGCTTTTGCAAAATTCATAAAGCTGACGGGACTTTCCGCCGGAAAGTACAAGGCGGTAATTCAAAGCAAGGACATGGTCAAGCAGAAAGTACTCACACACGATGTTTGGTTTGAAATAATGCAATGAGTCAGGAGCGTAAATCGACGAATGACCGTTAAATGGACCCCGCTCGTAGTTGCACTGATTTCTCTTTTGATGCCTCTCGCCAGTGACAATGCCAGGCAACAAACGCCAAACCCAAATGCCGTTGCACGACTGAACCTGATGCCGATGCCGGCATCAGTAACTGTCCAGCCCGGTCGGCTTCCAGTCACCGGCACGTTCCGTGTGGCAACCAAGGGTTTTGTTGACGATCGTTTACGCAATGGCGTCTCGCGAATGATCGCACGCCTCGCCGGTCGAACAGTCCTGGGCCTGTCCTACGATCCTGCAAGCGACGAAAACGCCGCGGCTCTCTTGATTCAGACCGATAAACCAGGCGATACGGTCCCTTCAATCGACGAAAACGAGAGCTATCGGTTGGAGATCAATGACAAGCAAGCGCGGCTGACAGCGCCGACTGTCGTTGGTGTCCTCCGCGGACTGGAAACTTTTCTTCAACTGCTTGAGTCTGATCGCGATGGTTACTACTTGCCGGCAGTGACGATCCAGGATCAGCCGCGCTTTCCATGGAGAGGTTTGCTTATTGATATCGGCCGGCACTTCGAGCCGATGGAAGTGCTCAAGCGCAATATCGATGCGATGGCGGCAGTGAAACTCAATGTGCTCCACTGGCACCTCACCGAGGACCAGGGTTTTCGCGTGGAGAGCAAAAAGTTTCCAAAGCTTCACACGATGGGATCGGACGGGCTGTACTACACGCAGGATCAAGTGCGAGAAGTTATCGCCTATGCGCGTGAACGAGGAATTCGGGTTTATCCGGAGTTTGATATTCCCGGTCATAGCACTAGTTGGTTAGTGGGCCATCCCGAGCTTGGCAGCGCGCCTGGAACCTATACGATCGAACGGCGACCAGGCATCTTCGAACCGGCACTCGATCCTACGCGCGAAGAAGTCTACAAATTCCTCGACACTTTTCTTGGCGAGATGGCGGGGCTTTTTCCTGATGCTTACCTTCACATCGGTGGGGATGAGAACGAAGGCAAACAGTGGGATCGAAACCCGAAGATACAGGCTTTCATGAAGGAAAAAGGTATCAAGGACAATCATGCGCTTCAGGCTTATTTCAACCAACGGCTATTAAAAATTCTGCAAAAACACGGAAAGAAGATGATCGGCTGGGACGAAATCCTTCAACCTGAACTGCCGAAGGACGTCGTGATTCATTCCTGGCGCGGTACCAAAGCGCTGGCCGACGCAGCCAGAAAGGGTTACGAAGGAATTCTGTCGAATGGCTACTACATCGATCTGATTTTTCCCGCGTCACAACACTACGTGCCTGATCCGTTACCGGCTGACAGCGATCTGACACCTGAGCAAGCAAAGCATATACTCGGTGGCGAAGCGACGATGTGGGGCGAGTGGGTCACGCCTGAAACCATCGACTCTCGCATTTGGCCTCGGACAGCAGCCATTGCTGAACGACTGTGGTCGCCGCGATCAGTCAACGACATCGATAGTATGTATAAGCGACTGGCCGTGCTCAGCATCCAGTTAGAAGAGCTTGGATTAACGCACAAGCGAAATCAGGACATGATGCTGCGCCGGTTGGTGCGCAACGACAACATTGGTCCATTGAAAACCCTTGTGTCCGTGATTGAACCGGTAAAGGAATACCGTCGCTATGAGCAGCGCCCGCAGATCATGCTAAATCCGTTGACCGGCGTCGTGGACGCGACAACACCTGACAGCGTTGCGGCTCGACAGTTTTCGGCGATGGTTCGAGATTTTCTCAACGACGCTCCTCGCTATCAACTCTATCGCGCTGAACTGAACCAAACACTTGCGCAGTGGCAAGCTTCAGGAGTCCAGCTCGATCCGGTTATCGACCGATCCCCGGCACTAAAAGAAATCCAACCGCTCGCCAAAAATCTAACTCACTTAGGCGACACCGGCCTGCAAGCTATCGCTTATCTTTCGTCGCGAATGCCGCCGCCGCCAGGTTGGCGTGAAGCGAGTCTCGCAAAGTTGGAAGAAGCAGCGAAGCCCTACGCAGCCCTCGAGTTTGTCGTTGTTTCCGCGGTGAAGGATTTGGTGATGGGCGCTTCCGAGATAAAACCCTAGAGAGACTCAGATCAACTTTGTTTCGTAAGCGCATGAGGGCTTTGCACAAAGAGTCGCAAAATGCCACGGGCTTGCCCCGTGGTACTTCACGGTTGCTGCTAATTGAAAGTCAAATCATTTTTTCCAGATGCCACGGGCTTGTCCCGTGGAGTCTCACGCTTGCTGCCAAATAATTGCCAACGTGAACCTCCACGGCACAAGGCCGTGGCATCCCAGAAGCGCTTTAAACCTACTTGTGTAGCAGCGAACGTGACGTGCCACGGGGCAAGCCGGTGGCATCTTTCGATTTCTTGTGCGAAGCCGCGAATGAGAGTAGTGGCAGTGACGTTATGAGATTTCAATCACAATGCTCAATGCTGATCTTTGTTTCCGCGCTGCTAGCTCTTAATCTTTTCCACCAACAAACCGCTGAGCCGGCGGCTGCGAATTACATCGGCGACGATAAATGCTTCACCTGCCACGCAAGCTATCGGAATTATCTTGCTACAGCACATCATTTAACGTCTCAGCCCGCAACCGCAACTTCCATCGCCGGGAGTTTCTCTCCTGGCAAGAATATTCTTAAGACGCATCAACCTGAACTGCAATATCGTTTGGAATCAAGATCAAACGGATTCTTTCAAACGGGCGTCCTCGGAACACCACCCGACACCGTCTCGATCTCCGAACGCTTTGATTTTGTGATTGGATCCGGCCGCAAAGGGCAAACATATCTGTACTGGGGAAATAACGATCATCTCTTTCAACTGCCTGTATCGTACTGGACCGAAGTAGCGAGTTGGGTCAACAGTCCGGGTTACGGCGATAGAACTTTGGATTTCAGCCGTCCGGTTGCGCCGCGTTGCCTGGAATGTCATGCAACATCTTTCCAACCCATTGCTAATTCGGATGTCGTAAACCGCTACAACAAATCCAACTACGTGCTGGGTGTGTCGTGCGAGAAGTGTCATGGTCCAGGAGAGCGACACGCACAGATCAACGCGCCTGGATCTCCCAAACCAGTCGACCAACAAATAGTGAATCCGGCAAAACTCACGCGTGAAAGACAACTCGCACTTTGTTCTCTCTGCCACGGAGGCATCGGAATTCAGAAGGCGCCCGCATTCTCATTCACGGCCGGACAACTGCTGGATGACTTCCTCCGTCTTGAAATTCCAAAGCCCGATGAACCACTGGATGTTCACGGCAGTCAGGTGGCCTTGTTGGAGCGAAGCAGATGTTTTAAGGAGTCGCAGATGACTTGTTCAACTTGCCACGATGTGCATGTAAGGCAACGTGAGGTTGGTCAATTCTCAGAGAAATGCCTGGCGTGTCATAAAGTTGAGAGCTGCGGTCTTCACCGGCAACAAGGGCAAAGCATCGCCGGAAAGTGCGTGAACTGTCATATGCCGAATCAAACTTCTAACGTGATCTTTTCGACCCACGACGGAGTTCGTTTGAGACCGAAGGTGCGGAATCACTGGATCAAGGTTTATCCTTCTGTACGATAGTCTAAACTACCTGGGTGTAGGCTCATTCGGTCTGACGATGCGAATCCAATGATCTGTAAATGCAGCGTGCATTCCGGGCAATTCTACCTTCGGCATGTGGCAGCTCACGCATTTGTTTGTACTCACCGGACAAGCTGCCGCATTTCGTCCCACAGTTTGCGTGCCTTTAGCTTTAGATAAATGACAGGCCAGGCACTTCTGATCGTAATAAGCGACTTCTTTCGATAACTTCTGATGAGGATCATGACAGGCCAGGCATCCGATCCGCCGGTCGTTTGTGTTGTGCCCACGGCTATTGAAAATCCTATATGGCTGAAAGCGAATGTTATTGATCCCCGATTGACCAGGCATCAGCATAGCCTGTTCAAAACTCGTGTGACATGTTCCGCAAAACGATTGCGAGAGTTCGAACGCACCGAGATTGCTGGGATCAAAAATGTGCAGGTCACCTGTCTTCTTTTCTTTCATTGCCACTACGTGTTTCTCGCCTGGTCCATGACACGCCTCACATCCGACGCCTGGAGTCAAACGTTCGGTGCTTAACGTGATTCCGCTTACGGCGCCTGTCGTGTGACAGCCAAAACACTGTAGTTGCTCGTCACTTCCGATCGCTCGGCCCAGGGCGTCTTCAACAGAGGTAGGTACTGACTGCCGGTGTCCGATTGTGAAATCAAGCTGGCGGATCTTCTCGTAATAGCTGACTCTCGTCTCGTAAAGTGTTCCCTTGTGTTGAAAGATGTAGGTCTGACCAACATGGCCCTGACCAAAGCAGTAGAGTACGGGCTCAGTTATTGTATTGGTACCGTCGCCAACTGAATAGACAATTGCTTTGCCTTGCCGCGAAATCTCGAATGTATACGGTCCAGTGCGAAAACTTAGCCGCGCTCGTTCAGTCAAAATTCGGCAGTCAGGAGCAACTTCCAACGCCTGCGCCATTGGCGTGTTCACGTATTCCGCCATGCGAGTGTGACAACCGAGACACTCTTTATTACCCATGAATCGAATGCCGCGTGAATCAGCATTTGGCCGCCATTCAGAGAACAACGTATCCACCTGCGCCTGACAGACTATGATTAGCGCCGTAAGGACACAGAACCCGCTGATTACCTTTATAACTGAACTCACTTGTTAACTAATCCGATACCTTCCACGATTTTCACGTAACTGTTGAGAGGAAGCTTCGTCACCCGGTCAACCTTGCCACTTGGCCAGCGAATCTCGACGAAATCGATCTTGGTCGCAGAACCGATGCCCAGGATCTCACGCGGATCGTGAGATGACAGATAACTGCCACCGCCCACTCTTAGCCGACTGCGTTTCAAGGCTCCAACTTGCCAGGTAATTACGGCACCAACTCCAGCCGAATTGCTGATCTTTGGTACGAGCTGGAGGCCAATCCAATTGTTCCTGTTGCCTCCTTCATTCCGCAACAGCAAGGGAGGCTCTCCATTATTAGACGTGAGCACATCAGTATCACCGTCGTTGTCGAAGTCACCGATCGCCATACCCCTGCCTGAAAACATTTTCTTGAAAACCGTTCCCGAGATCGCACTTACGTCTTTGAATAAACGACCGGTGTTCTCAAACATCAGCATCTCTTCCCGGAACTTCACGCGTGGGATTCGCGATTCGATCATGTCGTCAGGGTGACCATTAACGAGCAACAAGTCAGGGTCACCATCGTTGTCGTAATCAAAAAACTTAAGTCCCCAACCGCTCAGCAGTTGAGTCGCTGGAGCGATCTCGCCAGGTTGATCAGTGAAGATCAATTCCTTTTGATTGCGATATAGACTGAAGAACTCCTGGTCAATGTTAGCAACAAAGAGATCCTGCCAGCCATCTGCGTCATAGTCAGTTGCGTCGACACCCATTCCCGAGCGTGGCCTGCCACTCTCTCCGTAGGCGACACCTGCTGCCAAGCCGACTTCCTCGAATTTTCCGCCGCCTTTGTTGACGAAAAGAAAGTTGGGCATGGTGTCGTTCGCAACGAATAGATCCATTAGTCCGTCGTTGTTCACATCGGTCGCGACGGCACCAAACGATTTCCCAGGATGATCGGCAATGCCCGACTCGCGGCTTACATCTTTGAATGTACCATCTCCTTTGTTCTGAAATAGTCGTGACGGCTGCGGCTTAAACAGGCGGGGCACACAGTAGTAACGACGCTTGAGTGTCTCATCAGTGCAAAGCGGGTTCTGCGTTTTGTCGTAGAACACAAAGCTGGAAACGAATAGATCAAGCCTGCCGTCGTTGTCGTAGTCGAACCACGTGGCACAGGTGGACCAGCCGGGCGCTGAGACACCTGCCTTGTTTGTTTGATCTGAGAAAGTGCCATCACCGTTATTTCGATAGAGGATATTCGAACCGTAGTTTGTAATGTACAGATCTACATTTCCGTCCGCATCGTAATCTGCGGCGGCTACGCCCATGCCGAAACGGCCGCCGGCTACTCCAGCTTTATCCGTCACATCGGAAAACGTGCCATCGCGATTGTTTCGGTAGAGGGCGTTTTTCAAAGGAGCTGCTGGAACAAAGAAATCAGATGGTCCGCTGTTCACAAAGTACACATCCATCCAACCGTCGTTGTCGTAATCAAAGAAGGCACAGCCCGCGCCAACCGTCTCAGGTAATTGACGATCTGGTGAATGAGCATTGTTGTGAATCCAGGTTATCTTGCTTGCCGATGCAGGAACTTCTTCGAAAGTGACGGGTGTTCGGGTTGGCCCAACGGGTTTCTGTGCCGGTGTTAGTTTGATTACTAACATCACGACCGAAAGCAGGATAAAGAATGGTCGCACGCGGATTCGAGACAATGTTGTTTAGATTTGGTTGATTAGCTGCGCGGTTTCAATTCTAGTCAATGCGGGGAAGAACCAGGCGGCCGAACAACAACGCCACCGCTCGACGTGCCTTTGCTCTTAAGTTTTTCGATAATCCGCATTTCTTCCTGGGCCTTGTTCGGTTCCTTTATTCGCGCATACAACAATGCGAGATTGTAATGCCCGGTTGGTTCATCCGGATCGAGCTTCACTGCTGTTTCCAACTCCTGACGAGCGCGCACGTAGTTTTTTATCTTCATGTAACTCGAGCCAAGTGCAATTCGCGCGTGAGCGTACGAAGGAAGTTGCCGAACAGCTTTCTCGAAAAGCACAATCGCCTGCGCATCGTTGTTCTGCTCCTGCTCCACAAGACCGAGGTAGTAATAAACCTCCGGAATCGCAGCGCCGGAGCGAGCGCTCTTCTCCAACCACAAGCGAGCTTCACCGTATTTTTTTTGATTGAGCAAAACATACCCGAGATGCAATTGAGCCTGGGCGTTGTTCGGTTGAGTCTCCAGCAATCGACGAAAAACTTTTTCAGCCTCGAAAAGATCGCCTTTCCTTAACCAGGCGATACCGAGGGCGAGCATGTAGGTCGGCTCTTTTGGTGTTATTTCAAGAGACCGTTCGAGCGCCGCCTTCGCATGGTCAAACAACCCGATCCTCATGGCCTCAAATGCGAACTTGTAAAGAAACTCTGGCGAGCTCGAATTAGCAGTTAGAGTGGCGACTCGGTCCAGGTAGATGGACGCTTCCTTTACCTCACCATTAAGTCTGGAGATCTGCGCCAGTCCGAAGAGCGCGCCAGCATTTTCAAGTCGACCGTCGAGTGCTTGTAAATAGTTCTCTTCGGCCTTTTGCAGAGAGTTCTTCGCAACATACGCATCGCCCAGGCTTACCAGGAGCGAAGCCGGCACACTTCGGTTTGCTTTTCGGCTTTCAATAAAACTGATGCATTCGTCGAACCGTTGCTGCGACAAGAAAAGCTCCGCCAGCCTTTCTGTCGCTTCCGCGTGATCGGGTTCGATTGTCAGAACTTCTTTCAGTTGCAGGATCGCTTTGTCAGGAGCTCGTTTAAGCAGATACAGGTAAACGAGATTCATTCGAGCTGCATTGAAGTTCTTATCATTTCGCACAGCGCGACTGAATAATGTTTCCGCTTCGACGAGGCGATTTTGCTTCGCGCGAATCGTCCCCATGAGATTCAATGCTACCGAGTGATCCACCGAACTTCTCAAAACCGTCGACAGTTGCTTTTCGGCTTCTGCGAGACGGTTGTCGCGAATGAGTGAAGCCACCTGCTCAAAGAATTCAACCTGGGCTTGATCCTGTGCACTGACTACTGGCGCAAACAAAAGCCATAAGACGCAGGCGATGTAACCCACGACTTTGCCTTTCTTCGCAACCCGTCTAGTGGCTGAATTCTTTCTCGTCAACTTTTCCCTGGCCTTCCTTGATCGTGACAATGCGATTCACGCCGACTCCTGAAACCTTGTCAATTACACCACTGGGCCAAAGCACCTGAATCGAATCTACCTTGGTGCGCTTTTGCAGACCAAAGTGCAATCTCAAATCGCTCTGGGAAATATAGCTGTCGCCGCTTCGTACTTCATCCAGCTGTGTCAGGTCGCCGGAAACAACTGTGACGCGCGCGCCAATTCCACTCCTGTTGCTCTTCACACCTACGGTCTTAATGATGATGGAATTGTTTGCGTTGGCCCCATCATTGCGCAACAGCTGAGGTGGCCCATCGAGGTCACCGATGATTAAGTCTATATCACCATCGTTATCGATATCACCAAATGCGACGCCCCGGCTCACGCGATCTTCAGTTAGCACCGCGCCAAAATCAGCTGACACTTCAGAGAATGTCCCATCACGGTTATTCCGATGCAGCAATCGCCGCTGCCGGTATCCGGGTAGTTGCGGATAAACATGACCGTTAGCAACAAAGAGATCCACCCATCCATCGTTGTTGTAATCAAAGAACTTTGTGCCCCAGCCAACGTAGGGCAAACTCACGGCGGCGACCTTGGCCGCATACGAAAGGTCCGTAAAGGAATTCTTTCCGTTGTTATGGTAGAGCGTGTTGTACTCGTCGGCAAAATTAGTGACGAACAAATCGAGCTTCCCGTCGTGGTCGTAGTCGCCCACCGTTACGCCCATCGATCCTTGTTCGCTGCCGTTCTCATTAACGCCCGTGCCCGCAACAAATCCAATCTCTTCAAACGTGCCATCACCTTTGTTCCGATAATGAAAGTTTGGAGTGGAGTCGTTGGCGACAAAAATGTCGATTAGGCCGTCTTCATCGAAGTCGCTCGTGATGACTCCAAGCCCGTAATACCCATCCGGGTCGCTGACACCAGCCGCCTTCGAAACGTCAGTGAAAGTTCCGTTGCCATTATTACGATAGAGCGAATCGCCCGCTCCCTTCAGTCCTCGTGGACCGCACTGCACCGGGATCGATTTGTACTGACACGACTTGCCCTGACCAAATTCCGGAAGGTTGTTCACATCGAAATCGACGTAGTTCGTAACGAACAGATCGAGGTCGCCGTCACGATCGTAGTCAAAGAACGAAGCCCCGGTGGACCAGCGTGGATCACTCACGCCCGCTTTGGCAGTGACGTTGGTGAATGTACCATCCCCGTTGTTCTTAAAAAGATAATCCGGGCCGAGACAGGTCACATAAAGATCCTCAAAGCCGTCGTTATTGTAATCCCCGACCGCCACTCCCATACCCCAGCCAATGTCATTGACGCCTGCTTTTTCGGCAACCTCTGTAAATTTGCCGTTGCCTTCGTTGCGATAAAGATAGCTCTTAGTTTTTCCTTTTGTCTTAACCAGGTCGACGGTAAGGGAGTTGACCAGGTAAATATCGAGATCGCCATCGTTGTCGTAATCAAACAACGCAACGCCGCCGCTCATTGACTCTACAATGTATTTTATCTCGGGCGAGGCGACATGTCTGAAGGTAATGCCTGCCTGAGCGGTGACGTCGGTAAAAGCAATCTTGATCGCTGTTTGGGCTACCGGTTGTTGGGAAAAAAATAGAGCCAACACTGCCAGGCTCGCGAGGAAGGGGTATGATCTCATGTCGCCGTTATTGATCCGTGTTCGACCGAGCTTTATCTTTTAGGTCTTTCGAAATCTTCAGGTGATTGTCGCCTTCTGTCTTGCGACCCGCCGCAATATAAGCTCGACCGAGTTGATAGTGAATATGGGCCTGGTCGGGTTTTAGCCGCACGGCGATTTCAAGGTTCTCGATACTGCCTTTAATGTCACCCTTCTGCAACAACGCCTTGCCCAATTCATAGCGCGCGTCAACAAAATCAGGTTTCTCTCTGACGATCTCCCGCATGAGCGCTATTCCCTTTTCCGTGTCCTGTTGAGCAAGCAAAGTGAAGGCAAGATGATACTTGGCCTGAAGGTCGTTTGGATTAACTGTCAGCTCCAGCTGAAACTCATGCGCCGCCTCTGACAGCTTTCCTGCTTTGAAGTGAATTAAACCTGTGTAGAAGTGCGCTAAGCGAAGTTTATTGTCCAGGCTTAGAGCTGTGCGTAACTCTGCTAGTGCTTTGTCGACCTCACCGCGTTCGTAATGAGCCTGGCTAAAGAGGATGTGCAGTTGCGGGGTATTTACCCCAATCGCCACCATCTGCTCGATAACGCGATTAGCTGCGTCAAGTTTCCCGTTCTTAAGTAATGAAAGAGCGAGCGGGTAATAAAGAGCAGCATCCTGTGACTTTACAGCTACAACCTCAGTTAGTAACGCAGACGCTTTGGGATAATCGTAGATCATGAAGTAGCTCAGTCCGAGTAGTTGCTTAATGGCGATGTTATCGGGTTTGATTTTCAGTTCGTTTTCGAGGGCGGGTATGGCTTCTTTGTATGACTCTGATTTGTAATATGCGAGGCCGAGGTTGTAATTGAGTCCTTCCTGATTCGGGTTCCATTTTGCCGCCAACGCAAATTGTGCTGCAGCTTCGTGAAAGTCCTGCTGCTCCGCGCGCAGCAACCCGATGCTGTTATGCGCGGCTGCAACTACCTTGCTGTAATAGATCTCTTCTGTCTTCAGTTCTTGCGCCTTCGTCGGTTCAAGTGCTTCACGTTCTGCTATAACTCCTTCAGCTTTGACCAACTCTGGCATCCCCCCAACTTGCTCAGGTAATTTGTTGCCACTGATAAACGCCCCGACCTTTTTCTCGTCAAGCTTAAATCCTTTCGACTTGAGATCAGCGGAAAGTTTCAGCTCCTTCTCACCTTCGGCAGTCCTCCCAACCTTCATCAGCGATTGGCCCAATCGGTAATGTGCGGTTGTGACCTGGTAGTCGTTGTGATCAAGCGATGGATTGAGCGCAATACTCTTTTGAAGGACCTCGATCGCTTCCTCGTGCCTGCCTACTCCCTGGTACGCCTGGCCCAAATGAAAGTAGGTATCGGGATTGTTGGGATGTTTCGAAGCGGCTTTTTCGAGCAAAGAGACCGCAGGCTCAAATTTACGTTCCATTATGTAAAGAATACCGAGATAAAAGTTCGCGAAGTACTCCTCCGGATTTGCGGCTAATTCAATCTTGAACTCCTCGATCGCCTCAGGGATTCTGGAAGCCCCGTCCTTATATAAATAGGTGAGACCAAGATAGTAGTGGACTCGTGGGAATGATGGATTGAGTGTGATTGCCTGCTTAAACTCTTCGATCGATTCGCCCAGATAGCCGGTCTCCCGGTAAGCGCGTCCTATGAGAACTCGGAGAGCAGGTCGATTACCAAGTCGCCGCGCCATTCCTTCATACAACTGTTTTGCCTTGGCCAGATCCTTTTGCTTCAGGAGGCAGAGACCTAGTGTGTATTCCGCATCGTAGTCAGCGGGCTTCAGTTTTAGTGTGGCCTCGAGTTCCCTTCTTGCGCTGTCGAACTCCCCCATCATGAAGTACGTCTTGCCCAACATGTGATGAGCTAATGCGCTTTGCGGATTCGCGGCGATGGCGCGCTTCAGCGGTTCAATGCCATCGGAATACTTGCTATTGTAAAAGTACGCGATCGAGAGATCAGTTAAAACATCAGTCGCGTCAGGACGAACTGAACTTGCAGACTCCAGGGCGCCAACAGACGCGGCGTAGTTGTTCTGCGCGAGATAAACCTTCCCGAGACGATGGTAGGCTTCGCCGAGGATGATTTTGAATTCAGCCTCGGCGGCGGTGAAGTTTCCCTCACGTCGAGCCGCGTTGGCCGCGTCGTAATGCTTACGAAACAGATCGCTTTGTGCCTGGAAAAAGGAGATCAATAACAGGGCTGGAAGACACACCAGGCGCAGGGACATCGTTAGGTAACTCTGAAGCGGAATCGACAATAAACGCAGACGAAGTGCGAGTGTAAATCACTCAGCACTTCGTCGTCGTTTAGAACTATTGGGGAGTATATCAGAAGGTGAATTTGAACCCGAACTGAATCTCACGTGGTGCTTGGGCTGTGGTAAGCGTCCCGAAGCTTTGAGTATTCCGTGTGTCGAGATCAAATCCAACAAAGTTCGTGTGATTGAAAACGTTAAACATCTCGGTGCGGAACTGGAATCCGTATCGTTCGTTAAATCTCCAATTCTTCGCGACAGAGAAGTCGATGTTCATGATCGGTTTTCCTCGCACCGAGCCTTTACCGAGCGAGCCGATTCGGCCAACCGCAGGATTCCTGAATGCTGCCGGGTTCAGGTGCTGCGTTGCGTCGTTTGTATTCAGATAGAGCGGTGCTCCGGTGTAATCCGGTCGCTGTCCGACCGCGCTCGCAGTACCGAGACTGTTAAAGCCACTAAAAATATCAATCGGAGTAGATCCAAAGTACGATCCAATAGCATTCAACTGCCAATCACTCAGGGCCAGATGCGCGGCGTGGCCCCAACTCCTGAACGAGGGCAAGACGTACACAACATTACTGACGAAGGTATGTCTGCGATCGAGATCGGCGTCCCCCTTATCACTCTTGAAGTTGAAAGGATCACTGGTGGTGTTAGTAAATGACGTCAACGCCACATCGGAGATCGCATGGCCCCAGGTGTATGAGGCCTGGAACGCCAGCCGATCAGAGAAGCGTCGATTGAGCCACAACTGCATCGCGTGATAACTGGAGTTGCCGTTCGACTCGTCAGTATTGATGGTGCCTATGCCTCTCAAAAGACGATTGTCAGCACGCAACTGTCCCGAGTCCTGTACCGTTCCAGTCACCGGGCTCACGATGTTATTCGTGGCTCGAGCAAACTGAAGTCTCGCATCGGCGCTGCTCCCGTCACAGGCAGAGCCGCGGCAAATTTGATTCGGAGGTATGTCATTGCGATTTACATTGCGGCGCCAAATGTGCAAACCGTGATTGCCGATGTAGGACGCTTCGAACGTCGTATTCTTCATCAGCTGGTGAGAAATTGTCAGGTTCCACTGATAGCTTTCAGGTGGTCGAAAGCCCACATCGACAGCGTTGAAACCAGCGTTAGGATCTACGCCCGCAACATTGGTTCTTAGCCCTGGGTTGATCGTGTCAAGGCTGCGACAAGTCGGACAGTTCGCGAGTGTGGTACCAGATCCGTTCCAACCTGAACCTGCACTTACCGTTGTGGTCCACGGAGGATTACTTGTCATTCGAAGCAGATCCTCAATCACATTGGAACGGCTCATATAACGACCGAAGCCGACCCTGACAGCTGTTTCACCTGTGCCCTTGACGTCCCAAGCCAAACCAAACCGTGGTTGCCAGCCTGCCTTGTAGGTATTGATGGTCGATTTTCCGATTCCCAATCCTATAGCTTCGTCCGCAGTGACAAGACCGGTGTTGAAATCAATCCCGTTGTATAGGTTCGGTAAGAAGTTTGAGATCCGATTGTCTTTCTCCCATGCCGGCAGATACTGGGAATAGCGTAAACCCAGCGTGAGCGATACGCGTGGATGAACTTTCCAGGTGTCGTTCCCATAGAATTCGAAATCACGCCAGCGACCCTCAGCGATTTCAGTGGTTTGAATCTCCGTATAGTTAAGGAGAACGGTGTCCCTGAGCAGTAGGTCAGCAATACAATGGCCGGTTTGTTCACCGCAGCCTTGAATGGCTCTCGATGTGTTGCCGCCACCAGCACCACCGCCCGGCTCGTCTTTGAAATTGTGGCTGAAGAGAACACCGAACTTCAGATCGTGGTTGCCTCTGATTAAGGAGAAGTCGTCTTTCCAAATGAAGAGGTCTTCGCGATTGGCCCACGGAGCCTGGTGCCAGAGATTCGCGTATCCGCCTGCGCCCCAGAACAAGGAAGGTATACTGCCGCCGACACGTGAATCTGTTGTTGGGAACACGGTCGGAATCGCAGTGGTGATCTCATCTTCGAGCGCCTGGGTAGCCGGCGAAGTAGTAATGATGATGTCGTTGCCGGCTTTTGAAAACTGAAAGTCATTAACCATCGTCGACGAAAGAGTATTCGTCAGCTTCACTGCAAAACTATGGCTCGGCTGGCTCCAGTCGGACGTAAGCGTGGGATACGGCGAGTCGCCCCAGAAGTTATTCGAGGCTGCAAGGTGCGTCCACTTTTCATTTATGTAGCGAACCATCAGGTTCATATTGTTGGTGATGGTTACGTCACCGCGAATCATATCCTGACGCGTATCGATTGGTTGAAGCTGCGAACTCGCCCAATTCTGAAAAGTATTGTTATTGGGATCCGGGAAAAGCTTCACGAGGGCCTGCCCACCCGGGCTTAGCTGGCCTGTTGGGATCCGATTACCCGGGAAACATCCGGTAACGACTGGAGGAATTGAGTTAGGCGTACAGACTCCACCTGGAATGTGTGGTAACGGTCCGGTCAACGCTCCACTAAAGTCACCCTGCTTTTCGGCAATTGTGGGAACCCTTGCGGAAAGGACCGAACCCCGCTTTTCTTTTCTCCACTCTTCCGACCAGAAGAAGAACGCTCTGTTCTTAATTATTGGACCACTGAAGTTGCCACCGAAGTTGTTGTACTCCAACTGTGGTTTAGGCTGACCAGCGCGGTTCAAAAAGAAGTTATTCGCATTCAGCGTGTCATTTCGGAAGAACTCGTAAACGCTCCCGTGAAAGTCATTTCCACCGCCCTTGGTGATCAGGTTTACAACTGCGCCCTGGGCCTGTCCGAATTCTGCACTAAAGCTGTTGCGCTCTACGCGAAACTCCTGAATTGAATCGACAGACGGGAAGACGAGAAGCGTTCGATTCGATCCGACGTCCATGTTGTTGACGCCGTCAACTGTCCACAGATTCGCATTCGACTGGTTGCCGTTGACAGACATGTCGACGCCGGCGTTGAGTCCTGTTCCTCTCGTTGCGAAAGCACCGCCCGCGCCTGATTGCGTCACGGGCGAAACACCCGGAACCATCAGCGCAAGCTGCGCATAGTTACGACCATTGAGTGGCAACTCGGTAACCTGCTTCTCTGAAATCAGGCTGCTTACTTCGCCACTGCGCAATTCCACCGGAGCCTGATCGCTTGTGACCGTAACGATTTCACTTACCTGGCCCACTTGGAGGTCGAGGTTCAGCGTTTTATTTTCATTGACGTGGAGCTCGACACCGGTGGTGACGATTTTCTTGAAACCGGTGGGCGAGGCAGTAACGGTATAGAAGCCGGCAGGCATACTCGCAGTGGTGTAAAACCCGTCGCTATCAGTGCTGACCGTGCGGGTGGTGCCAGTCTTCTCGTCAGTGATCGTCACTTCAACGTTCGCAACCCTGGCACCTTGCGGATCTCTCACTGTGCCGGAGATGTTTCCTGCGGTGCTCGACTGGCCGTGCACACTTATAAGCAGACCAATAGTAAGCAGGAGTAACGACGCCCGCATCCAAGACCTCATAGACATACAACACCTCCAGGGTGGTATCCGGAATGGAACTACGAATTATTCAATACCGCAGCCCGCTTGGTCGTGGTTCTAACTAAAATTGTTCGAGTTGCTACTTTGTTGCAGAGGCTAGCAAAAGTATTTAATACTAATCTGTATTGGTGTCAAGCACTTTTTCGTCGCTTTTGGGCGAATACGCGAGTTTATTTTTCTGACGGAAGTGCCTTGTTCGCAAAACTGCTAGTCCTTGGGCGACTCAGGTGACGGAAACTGAGGCGAATTTGCTCGCTAAAACAAGACTTAGAGCGCCCATCAGTGTTGGCTCGGGACCAAGCGTCGAGGCGATGATGCGAGTAGAAGGCAGGCCCCGACAAATACTTGATTCGACCGTATTCTGAATCTGCTCGCTGATGACTGGCCAAGCGCGAACTATTGGGCCACCGACAATTACCGCCTCTGGCGCCAAACCGCGGATCAGATTCGCGATACCGATGCCGAGATAATGTGCCGTCTCTGTTAAAGCGATACGTGCAGCATCGTTGTCGTGCAATGCGAGGTCCATCAGGTCTCCAAAGCTCGGGTTAGTACCGCCGTTCCGATTTTCCATAAGATTTCTGTAGCGCGCGAGGGCTGACCGCTCGGAAGCAAATGCTTCCCAACACTCCCGACTGCCGGACGCACACGCCACGGGAGCACCACTGCCGATCGTCATATGGCCGAACTCTCCGGCGGCGCCAGCCTCTCCCCGATAGACCTGCCCATCGAACACGATACCGGTTCCGACACCTTCTTCGACCAACACGAGAATGAAATCTCTTACTTCCCTGATCTCTGGCCGGCCGAACCAAAGCTCTGCGAGGGCAGCAGCGTTCGCATCGTTTTCCAAAGACACTGGCAATCCAATTTGCGCTGATACTTCTTCGACCAACGGAATGTCGCGCCACTTGAATTGCGGCACATATAGTTTGGTCCCTCCGGAATCGACCAGGCCGGGCAGACTGATCCCGATACCTTCAATGGTATTCCCATTCTTCTCGTTTAACTCGCGCGCGTGTGTGACGATGTTGGCGATTAGATCTTTGGAGTCGCGAGGGGTGTCGAAGCGTTCCCACTGAAGTACACGACCTGCGAGATCGCTGGTAGCAACTAACGTCCGAGCCGTTCCCACATCAACTCCGATAGCGACAGCGTCAGCAGTTCGGAGTGACAGAAGAAGCGGTGGGCGCCCACCAGAGGACTTACCACCCACTTCCTCAACCAAGCCCTCTGCCGCGAGATCTTCAACGATCAGCGATACGGTCGATCGCTGCAACGCAGTTTCGTGAGCAATATCTGCGCGTGAGATCGGGCCTCTCTCACGAATGTAGTTGAGAATGATCTGTCGGTTGATGTCGCGGATCGTGTTTGAACGAGCCACGTTTGCCTTCTTTAGGTCGATTCGTCGCATTGCTTTCGTGGGGAAACGTCACTTGGTTCTGAACAACGAACCAAACGCCAACCTACGTACAAGACTGATGGTCAGTCAATCGTCCCTTTTAGGAATAAGTCCAGGTGACTGGGCGCGGGGGCTACCGTTTAACCACGAAACGCGTCTCGCCTGGGGATTAGTCAACGCGAATTGTGAACAACGTTTATTTCGCACTATACTACACCAATCCTCGGAAGGAGAGCTTAGCTATTTCATCTCGGCTCACCTATTTTGGCTCGTACCCAGCGCTCATTGCAGTGTTCTTTTGCCTGTCTGCATCAGCCGGAGCACAGACGCCCGTAGGGCAACCTGCGGATACCACAAATCTCGAACGGCTGCGGCAACAAGATATGAGCAATCGCGAGTATCAGTTGCGGAACCTGGGCATAGCAGCAGATAAAGCTCTGGATGATAGGCAAAAGAAAGCGTTGATGACGCAGGTCGATCAAGACTTCAAGCGCATTTTGGCGCTCCACAATCAATTAATCCGTGTAATCAATTCGGACGCCCCAATCGACTACCACTTTATTTCAGACGCCTCAGCTGAAATCAATAAGCGATCGACGCGGTTGCAGTCTGTTCTTTGGCTGCGACAGACGGACGAGGAAAAGCCCGATTCGGCAAAGTCGATCTCAGACAACAGCAAGATTAAATACTCGGTGATAAAGCTCTGCACTTACATCAAGGATTTCGTTACTAATCCTATCATCGAAACCCCGGGAACAGTCGACGCTAAATATCTGGTGCGAGCAAAGAGCGATCTGGCCAGCGTCGTCAATCTTAGCGGCCTGATTCGAAAGCAGGTCGATCAAATCCCGAAGTAGTTAGTTCGCCGCGCATGGATCAGACGCTAACAAATATCTTTCGGCGATAGAGGACCCACATCAATCCCAACCATACCAGGACGAAGACAATGGCAAATGCCAGCGACGCATTATTCGGACTGGCCCATGAAGCAAAAAGGTTTTCATAGATCCACGACTGCAACGGAACAGAAGCCCCACCTGAATTCACCTTTATCAATCCCAATAACTCAGCCATCAGCCCTGAACCGACGTAGAGCGCGATCGCATTCAGACCAAAAACCTCGAACGGTTTGGCCCAACGACGGTATCCCTTTATGTCGATGATCCAGTAGAAGAGCGCCAGGAACTGTAGTGCTAAACCGCCCGTAAACAAAACGTAGGAACTGGTCCACAGTGCTTTGTTTATCGGGAAGAAAGGATTCCAGGCCCAGCCAACGGCAACGCAGATTGCTCCGGCAACAAACATCCCCGCAACTTTTTCATAATGCGACTTTTCTGATCTCAGCCATTGCCCCGTCAGCACTCCCATTAGAGCTGTAGCGATTGCCGGAATCGTACTCAGCAACCCTTCGGGATCGTAGACCTTCGCCTGGGCCCACACATGCTTACCGAAGACGACGCGATCGATGTACGACGCCAGGCTTCCTTCCTTCGTAAGATCTCCAGCGACGAAACCCGGCGCCGGCACCAGCTTCATCAGTGCCCAATACAAAAGCAGGAGCGCAATCGTAATGAAGATCTGCGTTCTGAACTTAGTGTTTAGAAAAATAATTGACGTGAAGAAGTAACAGATCGCGATGCGTTGCAGCACACCAGGAATGCGAAGTGTTTCTAAATCGAAATACGGGAAGCCGTTCAAAAACAATCCAAGAGCGAAGATGATTAGTGTACGCTTGATTACTTTGAGATGAAGATCGCGCCGGCTGCCTCCGCGCTCGAGTCGATTCGCGAAGGCAAGTGGGATCGAAACGCCCGCGATAAAGAGGAAGAACGGAAACACAAGATCAGTAGGCGTCCATCCCTGCCATTGCGCATGTTCCAAGGGCCAGTAGATATTGCTCCACGTGCCAGGGTTGTTTACGAGCACCATTCCAGCGATCGTTAGACCGCGAAACACATCCAGGGAAACAATTCGATTTTGTGCAATAGTCATAGGAGGGCTTTGCGGTTTGGACTCGATCGGAGCAGCCCTATTTAGATCATTCAACCATTGCACGTCAACTCAGGCCCTGGAATCCGCCAGGATCAATTCGTGAATGTTGTTCCCGCAAATATGCCGGAGTACACTGTTGGCAGTCAGGCTTACCGAACGAATTGTCAAACACAAAAATCTACGGAACCCAGTGTCTTTCCGCCTTACTCATCTCATTTTCGCGTTACTAATCTGGAGTGGAACAGCGAACGCTCTCGACCCTAAGAGGGAGTTATCGCAGTTCGGGGTAGAGGGTTGGCTGACTGAAAACGGGCTACCCCAAAACACTGTGCACGCGATCACTCAAACCAAAGACGGTTACGTTTGGATCGCAACTGAAGGCGGACTCGCGCGGTACGACGGAATCAACTTCCGAATCTTCGACAGGCAAAATACGCCTGAGCTACCCAGCAACTACATTCGTGCGTTGCTGGAAGATCGACAGGGAAATTTCTGGATCGGCACGGCAGAAGGATTGGTTCGTCAGCAGCCAGGAAACCCGACGACGTTCACGCGAGTCGAAGGCTTGCCAAACAACAGCATCCAATCGCTCTATGAAGATCGAAGTGGGAATGTGTGCGTCGCCACGACGGGTGGACTAACGGTGATGAAGGGCGATCAGGTAACCACCTTCCCCGTGAATGATCGCTCGGTGAGCGGGAGCATCCAAACTGTATTTGAAGATGCGGAAGGCGCTTTTTGGATCGGTACGCCTTATGGATTGACTAGATTTAAAGACGGGAAGTTTGCAACGTTCACCGAAAGAGACGGTCTCGGCAGCAACAGTGTGCGGGCCATACAACAAACGTCAGATGGTCGCTTATGGTTTGGAACGCTATCTGGTCTTACCGTGCTTAGAGATGGCGCCTTCACTACTTTCAGGATGCGCGATGGTCTCAATAGCGACAGAATCCTGTCGTTGTGCGCTGATCGAGACGGGACATTGCTCATCGGAACCGCCAACGGTCTGAATCGATTGATTGACAATCAGTTCAGCGGTTTCATGTTAGGCGACTCACTCTCCACAAGCACTATCCTTGCGTTATTTGAAGACGTTGAGGGGAGCGTTTGGATCGGCACTGAGTCAGGCGGGATTACTCTCCTGAAGGATACGAAGTTCACTACCTACTCAACCAGAAATGGTCTGCCCACAAATCTAGTCAAATCAGTGTACGGCAGTAACAACGGTGACATTTGGATAGGCACTGAAGGTGGGCTCAGTCTGCTGCGCAACGGACTATTGACCAATTACTCGACGGCGACCGGCTTATCCAGCAATGTCGCGCTCTCTCTGTTCGCGAATTCATCCGGAACTCTGTGGGTCGGCACAACCAGCGGGCTGAACCGTTATAGCGATGGAAAGTTTACGCCGCAGCGTGCAGCAGGTGGACCAGCAAACGAATACGTAAGATCGATTTATCAAGATCGCGACGGCTATCTGTGGATCGGCACGCGCAGTGGATTAACGAGAATCAAAGGAACTGAATCGAAGACGTTTACGGAAGCTGACGGTCTTCCGAATGATTTGATCACGGCTCTGCACCAGGATTCTGGCGGTGCACTTTGGATTGGCTCACTCGGTGGCTTGACCAGGTTTCAGAATCAAGAGTTTACGACCTACACAACCAGGGATGGTCTCTCGAGTGATCTAGTATCGTCGATTTACGAAGACTCTGACCAAACTCTCTGGATCACAACCGACGGGGGAGGCGTGAACCGTTTCAAAAACGGGAGCTTCACAGCCTACACAACAAAACAGGGATTGATTGACGACGTCATTCACAGCGTGCTCGAAGACGCTCGGAATAACCTCTGGTTTAGCTCCAGCAAAGGTGTCTTCCGCGCCAACAAGTCAGATTTCGACCAGGTCGCAAGTGGAAACGCTACCTCGATTGCTGCTGTCGCGTACGGCACTGCCGACGGCATGTTAACGCGCGAGTGTAGCGGTGGAGGTTCACCTTCGGCGTGGAAAGACAACGCGGGAAGACTATGGTTCGCGACGATCAGGGGCGTGGCCATGATCGATCCAACGAAGATCAAGACTAATGAGCACGCGCCACCGGTCGTAATCGAACAATTGCGAACCGACGATCAGTCTGCGATTTTCGCCAACAACGCAGTGATCTCTGCTGGACGAACACGGTTCGATTTTTACTACACGGCTCCGAGCTTCGTGGCTCCTGAGAAGATCCGGTTCAAGTACAAACTTGAAGGGTTCGACAGAGACTGGATCGACGGCGGCACACGGCGCATCGCTTCTTACACAAATCTGCGACCGGGCAATTATCGGTTCCTCGTCATCGCCTGCAATAACGATGGCGTATGGAACGAAACCGGCGCCAGTCTCGCTTTTTATCTCAAGCCGTATTTTTATCAGACCACCTGGTTCTACATTCTTTGTCTTTTGGCGCTGATATTTATCGGCTGGCAGGTTTATCGTTTCCGACTACGGCAGATGCAAGCTCAGTTTGCGGCAGTGCTGGCCGAAAGAACTCGCATCGCGCGCGAGATACATGACAATCTCGCGCAGGAGATGTTGGGAATCTCAGTCCAACTCGAGGTAGTTGCACGCACGCTGCCACCATCCGCTGAGGTGGCGAAGAATCATCTGGATCGAGTGCGGATTCTAGTGCGACATGGAATTGCTGAGGCGCGTCGTTACGTTTGGGATTTGCGTTCGCAAGCCCTTGAGAAAAGCGATCTACCGAAGGCGTTAGCTGATACAGCTCGCCGGTTAACAGCCGACACGCCGATTCAAGCGCAGGTCGCGGTCAGCGGCACATTCAGACCGCTGCCTCGGCTGGTGGAAGAAAATGTTTTGCGTCTCGGCCAGGAAGCCATCAACAATGCGGTCAAGCATGCCAACGCGGAGCACATCTTCGTGAATCTGAGATTCGACCCGAAAGGATTACAACTGTCGGTGCGTGATGACGGTAAAGGTTTTGATTACGACGAGAAGCAGAATGGAACGAATCACTTCGGGCTGATAGGAATGCGAGAACGAGCGGAGCAGATCGGCGGCTCACTCTGGATTTCTAGTGCGAATGGTTCAGGCACCGAGGTCATAGTTGACGTGCCGATCAATAATTGACCGCGATAACACTAAAAGCGAACAGGTTTCGATGAG
>DATJKB010000411.1:0-10955 GCA_035491875.1 Pyrinomonadaceae bacterium
AGACCTATCGCCGGCTGCAGCTTGCGACAAGAGTGTTTCCCGAAGTCGATCTTCAACTATTGCCGCTTCGATTTGTAACTGGCTTTCAGGCTCGCCAAACAAAGCGCGAGGCTCAGGTGGCGGCTGTAACGGGATCGAGTCGGGTGTACTGGCCGGTTTTTGCCAGATGTAAATGGCTACAGCAATTAATCCAAGAATTACTAAGGAAGTTATTAGAAGGGTTAGCATCGGCGCTGGCTTCGGAGCGTTATGTTAAATCCGTCGCCGCGTATTTGTTTATACGGCCAGTAACTGAAAAGGTTCTAGAAACCGAGTGTACCTCTTAGTATCAAGTTGACTGGAATTGTTCAAGTAAATACTGGGAGCGCATTTACTGGGAGCGCGGACGTCCCCGTCCGCAATGAGCGAAGCGGACAGCTTTGCGCGACTGCGTCGCGTTGCGGACGGGGACGTCCGCGCTCCCAGTATCTGCTTGAGCGGTCTAGACCAAGTAGCTACTAAAGGGTGTCGTGGGCTTAGCTGCTGCCACGGAGAGCATTGAAGAATAATGGGTAGGTCGCCAGCGATTGCGCGCGGTACTGGGGGCGGAAGCCGAATAGAACTAGACGACCCTTGCCCATCTTCACTTCCAGTAGTGCGGCTTTACCTTTGATTCTATTGCCACCAAGTAGCCAACCAGAAAGAAGAGGATCACTTGCAGGCGGATACCATGCGACGACTTTAACCGCGCTCGCAGGAACTGAATACTGATTAGCTGCTCCGTTCTCGATGATTTCAAACGCAGGTGACTCTTCCGCCCAGGCGATCGACTGCTTCGGCATGCTTTGCGCCAGCGGATGTGTTGTGTCGAGCTCGATGCGAAGAATGGAGCCCGGCACATAAAACTCAGTTCGTGATAGACCTGCTACTACATTCTTGATCGGCAGTTTGAATTGTTCGATTGCGAAGTCTGAAGCGCGATTTAGGAAAACGACTGTGCCACCACTCTCTACATATTCACGCAATGCTTTGATCCCTTCTTGACCTAGACCCCCGGTGAGTTCAGGAGGCATTGCACCAGCACGATAACCATTCAGGATGGTGCGTGAAGCTTGATCTGGGATAACAACTGCATCAAACCCCGCGATCGAGGAGTGGCGACGAATACTCTCGTCAGTTAACAACGCGACCTGTTTTGTTTCAGGGTTCCGCTCCAGCAGCCATTGCGTCCAGCCACGGTCAATTGTAGGTTGGCTCGCTTTGTAAAGAGCTACTCTGGCCGGTGCGAAACTTCGGCCTTGAAACACCATGGGAAGCGCAGCCGTAGCGTCACGGAAGCGCGACGGTTTCCTTACCGTAATGACCTCGACATCCATCAATAGAGGAAGACTATGTGCCGTCACGTCATAGGGAGGAACGGGATGCCCCGAAGCATCACGCAAGTCGGGATATCGAAGCGGTTCGAGGATCGCGCGAGCAAAGGATGCGTATGGCTGATCGAGAGGAATCGCAATTTGGAAAGGTGTGTCCAACGGCCTGCTCACAGCAAGCGCAGAGGGGTCGATGCCATTTCCTTTCAAATCGGAAAGCTTAAGATCTAATCCTGCACGAGCTAATATTGTGGCCAAGCGCAAGCGTCGAACAGTTTTTGAACCATCCTTCGAAACAGGAAGGAAATAAGCAGTGACTTCGCCGTTCTTTCTTGGTCGCACGGCGTCTGTTCCAATCTCATAAAACCTTCTCAACCACTGCTCCCGATTCTCCGAAGCATGTCGCAACAACAAGAACGCCGCCGTCGTCATGTAATTCGTGATGTCGCGCAGTTTCCATTCACCGCCGCGCCACAATGGTCCAAAGTTCGCTGATTCTTTCTGCGGATTGTAGCCTTCGCGCGACGTGAGTTGATCGAACTTTAAAGTGATCGGCGTTGCGATTTTTGCTGAAGCTGTTTCCGAAAGAATGCGAACGCCGCCGTGATAATGCGAGTACGCACGTGACGGTGACCAGGCGTCGTAGGTTGAGTTGGTTGTGATTCCCTGAAAACCTTTCGCGCGCATCTCACGCGCCATCCAGTTACCAAGCTCCGTGTACCCTTCGACAATCTGCTTCGGCACATTCGGTTCGACTGGTTGCATGTACGGAGGCAAAAACAAGCGCGAGCCCATCGCGCCTTGCTGATGGATGTCGTGGACAATCTGTGGATGCCAAACGTTGTGAATCTTGTCGACAGTGATCTGTGTCTCAACTTGTGTGAATGCATACCAGTCGCGGTTGTTATCGTGGCCGGTGTATTTATGGTAGAGCTCCGGTGGATCAGTTCCTTCGTAGGGAGTGCCGAGAGTTTTGTCGTACCAGTTCTTGACGATATCGACGCCATCAGGATTCAAAGACGGCACTAGCAGGATGATCGTGTTCTGGAGAAGGTTTTGGATTTCAGGTTCGTTTGAAGATGCCAGTCGATGTGCGATCAGCATGCTGGAGAGATACGAACCGACTTCCGTTGAATGAATTCCACAAGTGATCAGAACGATCGTCTTGCCTCTTCGAATTAACTCAGCTGCTCGTCGATCACGTGCAGCGCCCGTGCCAAGCTTTCGCGGATCGGCCAATTGCTCCTGAATCATTTTGAATTCGTCGAGGCGTGCAAGATTCTCTGGAGCACTAATGGTCGCCATCACGAATGGCTTGTCCATTGTAGATTTGCCGAGGGTTTGAAACATCACTCGATCACTGGCGCGGTCGAGCCGATCGAAATACTCGACTACCTGATTCCAACTCGCGAGCTTCCGATCGTCACCAGGTTTGAATCCGAGTACTGCTTCGGGCGCGAGGATTCCTTGAACGGCGCTCTCGGCCGGCTTCGAAAAGTCTTGAACGCACAGGCACACAAGTCCAATCAACAAGACGACCAAGGCCAGAATTCTTTTGTTCATGTGTTTGGGCGACCGCGAAGTTTTAAATGAAGCCCGGAGAGTGTATCAGAGCGCAACGAATGTCCGATACGCTCAATGAATGTCCGATATGCTTTAGCTTGTCGGTCATGATCCCCAACCACTCAAGCTAACAGGTACATGGTTTCGTCTGTCTTGACGCTACCGTACGTTGACGACAAGCTGAAGCGTATCGGACATTCGTTGAGCGTATCGGACATTCATTCGTAGTATCGGCAGGTTGATCACGGCCCACCGCGCGTGTAAAGTAAGCCCAGATTCACCCCTGAGCACTCCCCGTAATCAAAACCTGTTGGAGGTCTTGCCGGATGTCGACTGAAAGCATTGGTGCGAACGAGTATCCAGACAGAATCGGGGCCAAACCCGAACACCCAGACAATCCACTACTGGCGACATTTCGCCCGTACATCCCGGCCGCAGTTCAGCTCCGAGAACTCACGCCGCTGCCTTTGATCATCGGCACCTTACTGGGAATGGTTTTTGGTGCCTCCTCGCTCTGGCTCGTGTTGAAGGTCGGTCTAACGGTTAGTGCATCGATTCCTGTGGCTGTTATTTCGATCAGTCTCTTTCGGGTGCTCAGCAAGATCGGAATCAGAGAAGCCACGATTCTCGAGAACAACATTGTCCAGACAGCGGGGTCGGCAGGTGAATCGATCGCCTTTGGTGTTGGCGTAACGATGCCAGCGATCATGATTCTCGGTTTCGATCTTGAGTTTACGCGTGTGATGCTCGTCGCAGTGTTAGGCGGACTGTTGGGTATTCTGATGATGATCCCACTGCGACGTGCGCTCATCGTCCAACAGCATGGCCTCTTGAAATACCCTGAAGGAACCGCCTGTGCCGAGGTATTGAAGGCTGGTGCTTCACCTGAATCACGAGCCGCAGCTTCGCCGGAATACAAAGCCAGCGCAGCAGCCGCTGACGACGCTGGAGCGGGAGCGAAGACTATCTTCACCGGTTTCGGAATCGGGCTTGTTTACCAGGTTGCGATGGCCGCGCTCAAGGGTTGGAAAGACACTCCCAGACACATTTTTGGAGAACCTTTCAAGGCCGGCTCAGTTGCAGCTGAAATTTCGCCCGCGCTTTTGGGTGTTGGCTACATTATCGGTCCACGCATCGCTTCGATCATGTGCGCGGGTGGTGTGCTTGCTTATCTTGTTTTGATACCAGCCATCAAGTTCTTTGGCGAAGGAATGACAACGGCACTACCTCCGGGCAATGTACCGATCAGCCAAATGGAGCCTGACCAAATCCGCGGCGCGTATGTGCTTTACATCGGCGCGGGTGCAGTCGCGGCCGGTGGAATCATCAGTTTGTTTCGTTCACTCCCGACGATCTGGCATGGACTAAAGGGAGGTCTGAGCGACTTGCGTGGAGGTCAGTCTGCAACTGCTGGAGTGCCGCGAACGGATCAAGATCTTTCGATGAAAGTTGTTCTCGGCGGTTGTTTGGTTCTGATCGCGCTTATCGTTCTGATGCCGCAACTGCATCTTCAGTTCAATATACTCGGCGCAGTACTAATCATCGCGTTCGGTTTTCTATTCGTCACAGTGTCGTCCCGTCTTACTGGTGAGATTGGATCGTCTTCAAATCCAATTTCCGGAATGACGGTAGCGACACTGCTACTGACCTGTCTCATCTTCCTAATCGTGGGTTGGAGTGGTCCCAGCTACTACGTGACGGCTCTGTCGATCGGCGGAATCGTCTGTATCGCAGCTTCTAACGGCGGAACCACGTCGCAGGACCTCAAGACGGGATTTCTTGTTGGTTCAACTCCGAAGTATCAGCAGATTGCCATTCTCGTCGGCGCGTTGGCTTCGGCGCTGATTCTCGGTCCAATTCTCCTGAGGCTCAATGATCAAAGCACGGTGTATGTCCCACAAACGACGTTCAAGACGCTGGAAAAGCCAGCCCAGGTTGATAGCGCGGGGATGGGCAGCTTGTCTCCGTTTGCAGAAAAGGCCAAACCAACCGACGGCGCGAATTATCGGCTCCTGAAAAACGATGCAACTGCTCCAACCGTTGCTGGGCTGGAAGCAGGGGAGTACCTGGTTGATGACTCTGGAAAGGTTGTCCAAAAAGTCGAACGCAACTTCCCTGCGGATCTAAAACCTGACATGTCGAACCTGGGTCCTGCGGAATCGGTTCAAGGAGTGCAGGCTGGCACTGACACGAAACAGTACCGGACCTGGCACAAGATCGAAGAAAAGAATGGCCCTCCCGGAAAATACCTTGTGAACGACGACGGCACGATTGCCTACCATGTCGATCCGGGAATCAATGGAACGCATAGAACCGTTCCCAACTCGACTTCATCAGTGACGAAGTACGATGCGCCGAAGGCGACGTTGATGTCATACATCATCAAGGGCATTCTCAATCGCCAGTTGCCATGGGGTTTAGTGCTGCTGGGAGTGATGATTGCGATCGTGCTCGAGATGTCGGGCATTCCGTCCCTTGCTTTCGCCGTAGGCGTTTATCTGCCGTTATCTTCATCGAGCCCGATCTTTCTCGGCGGCATGATTCGTTGGCTCGTAGATAAGTACCTGCGCGTCAAGTTCCGGGGTAAAAACCTATCGGAGGAAGAGTTTGTTGCTGAAACTGACAAGAGCCCTGGTGTTCTGATGGCTTCGGGTTATATCGCCGGAGGCGCACTGGCTGCCGTGTTCATCGCCTTCTTCGCCGGATTATGGAAGGAGCGGAGTGATTCGATTGAGCACTGGTCTCAAGCTCACAACGCGTTCTTTAATGGCGGCTGGTCCGACCTGCTTTCGCTGATTCCGTTCGTGATTCTCATGATCCTCCTCTACCTGGTCGGTCGTGAGAAGTTGTTGGCACCGCGCCGAACAACGCGAAGCATGTGATATTCTCAACCTTGGGGAGTCCTTCGACGGCTCCTTCCGAGAATCGGGGCGCGCTGCTAAGCTCGGGCGCGCCCTTAAACTAATAAAAGGGTGAAATTGATGTTCAGATCCAAACATCTGTTTGTTACGGCACTTTTGCTCGTCTCCTCATTGCCGGCGCTAGCCCAAACCCCGCCAAAGTCACCGACTGAAACTGTGCAGGACTTTTATCGCTTTCTGCGGGAGAAGAAGTTTCGCGAGGCTTTTAGCATCTCGATCTACGCGCCCGCGCTCGAGGGACTAACGAAGCAGGAGTTTGAAGAACTGCGGCCGGATTTCGAAAAGATGGCCCTTGCTGTCAGCGAGAAGATCCCGGAGAAACTTTCAGTAACGGGTGAACAAATAAGCGGCGACGCAGCGACGGTGTTTTTGCATGTGCTTGATGCTGACGGCAAAGACAAAGTGGAGCCAGCTTCGCTAATCAAGATTCAAAATGTGTGGATTGTGGGAGACCGCGAAAACCTTGATCTCATCAAGAAAGAAGGTAAGAAGTTCTTTTTTGAGGCGCGTATCGGCGCGCATCACAACGACGTTCAAGATATGATGACGCGGATTACACTCGCCCAGGTGGCTTATAGCGGGATACACGACGGAAAGTTTGGAAACCTCGCCGAACTGATATCCGCAGGCTTTGTCCCGAAAGACATTGAGACGACAGATTCGACCGGGTATCGCTTCCAGATTGTGAAGTCGGCCGACGCCAAGTCCTGGTTTGCGACAGCCGAACCAGCTCAATACGGCCGCACGGGTAGACTGTCATTTCACCTCGATTCTACGGGCGTAAGGAGCGGCGATACCGGTGGCAAGCCCTTATTGCCGACACCTTAGCTTATTTTGGAGTGCGGTGACCGGTCACCGCTTTGCTACTTCGGCCGGATTCAAAAGCGGCGTCAGGTCGCCGCACTCCAAATTCGAACAATTAGCTATTGCGCCGCAGACGGTCGTTTCTCTAGAATGAATCAGCGATTACCGCAATCGCCCTCCCGAGCTTGTCCCTTCCTCAGCGTACTGACAACCAGCGGATAAAGAGATGTCTGACTTTCCTCGTCGAATGGCAGCCCAATTGCGGCGCTTTGTTGGCAATCGGCGCATGGCTAGACGTGTACGTGCTCGGCTGAACTTCACTCTCACGTTGGAAGATCCCCGCATCAACGGCAATGGCTTTCGGCGACTACCGCCACTCAAAGGCCACACCACGGACGTCAGCACAACGGGTCTCGCCCTAATCGTTCCCACAATCCGAATTGGCGAGCATTATCTGGCAGGCATCGACAAGAGGTTATTTGTACGACTCGAGCTGGGAGATGCTACGGTCGATTTGAAGTTGATACCGGTTCGTTATGAATGCCTTGAAAATGATCCGGACGATCAGGGGTATCTGATCGGCGCAAACATCGAAGAGATGTCGGAGCAGGATCGAGCGACATTCCGCCAGTACGTTGAGGACCTTTTAAAGAAGCCGCATCACGAACCCAGCTATTATCCGTAAGAAATCCGAAGCCGCAGATTTTCACAGATAAACGCAGATCAGAAGTAAGAACGGTAAGACAAGTAATTATCTTTCCTTCTGATCTGCGTTTATCTGTGAAATCTGCGGCTGCTTCCTGTTACTCACTCGAATCTCAACCACCCAAAAGCGTCTGGAACGTGAAAGTTTGGTTCAGGAGTCTTTGTTGGTCTCCACGCAAGGTATCGATCTGTGGGATGCAGACCGATACAACGAAATAGATTAACTCTCCAAACGTCTCCTGACTTGGGCTTCGGAATTCGCAAGCTCCACGGAATCGTGATTAAGGTGAATACGAAATCATCGCCAACGATCGACGTTGTCGTCATTCCTGACGAATAGTCCCACTCGGTCTCACGGCCAGTTGGTTTGTTCACGATTCCGAGATCGACCCATTCACCATTGGGCGCCGCCTCAAATTCGTAATAGACAGATGGGTTTGTTGCGTCGGGCGCGACGAATATTTCGCAGACATCGCGATCCCAAACACCGATCGTTTTCTTGTTAGTGCTTGGTGCGTGAGCAGCTATCACGGGCTCGTGCTGTTCACATCCGAACAGCGCATGCAGTCCTTCATCAGACCAACACAAACGAACTTCAGCGTGTCGCGCGGCGGGTGCTCTTTGTCCTGACCAAAGCCGTTCAATCCCCACCGGCTGCGCATCATCCCAAACAGCACTCTTTAGATCTTTAACGTCCAGAGGATTTGCGACGTGTTGAGCAACGACAGTAGCTTGCTGGTCCATGGACTTCGATCCTAGAGGAGACTCCGTACCCAACCACCATCAACTGGAAGCGTGATGCCGGTAATGTATGAAGCTCTTTCTGATGCAAGAAAGGCGACGGCCGAACCAATTTCGGAAGGATCAGCAAGACGATTCATAGGCGCCTGACTTGCCCATCCGTCGATCATTTCTGCTTTTGATTTGCCGAGGGCTTGTCCGCGCGCTTCGGCGTGATGATCCTGGCGTTCTGTGAGTGTGTATCCAGGCGCGACGCTGTTGACTGTGACGTTATCAACAGCTACTTCGTTTGCGACGGTCTTAGCCCAGCCGGTCAAACCCGGGCGCACCGTGTTTGAAAAGAGTAGTCCATCGATTGGCTGCTTGGCCGAAACGGAAGTGATGTTGATGATGCGGCCCCACTTTTGTTCGCGCATTCCGGGAAGGACGAGTTTCGCGAGTCGGATTGCGGAAACGGCGGTAAGTTCAAATGCCTCGCGAAATGTCTCGATCTCCGCATCAGCAAATGTTGAGGCGGGTGGGCCACCCGCGTTGGTAACAAGGATATCGACCCGGCTTGCTTGTTCAAGCGCAATTGCCACGAAACGTTCAGCAGCGACGGCGTCAGTTACATCAGCTTGTATGCCGGCAACGGAAGCCCCTGTTTCATCGTGAATCCGACGAGCGGCTTCACTTGCTCGCGTCTCGTCACGCGAGCAGAGAAACACTCGTGCGCCCTCCCGCGCCAATTCCAGCGCGCACGCGTAACCGATCCCTGAACTGGCGCCGGAGACGAGAGCTATTCGGTTTGATAGGCCGAGATTCATTGCGGACTTAGTTTTGGTTTTGGTCTTTGGTCCAAGACGTAAGTTCACGTATAGACTAATAGTGAATGTCGCGGCAAACATTCAACTACGGAACGGGAGCGAAGCGACCGATGTCAAGTTGCTTCGAGCGCTCGGTTAGTTAACATCGGTCGCTTCGCTCCCGTTCCGTAGTTGAGTGTGAATCGACATGCGACTTCTAAGATAAGACAGACCTAAGACCCAAGACCTAAGACCCTACCCCTTCAAAACATCGCTCAATCAACTTCTCAGGATCCTCGTCTTTAAATACAACCGCCTTGCCTCGTTTGCCAAATTTCTCAATCAGATAATCCACTTCGTCAGCTACGCCGCCAGTTCCCGTCAGGCACCCGATAATCTTGCCTTCATCGTGTGCGATCGTGAATTCGTTCAACGATCCCATGGCTCCGGCGACAACAAGGACGATATCCGATGACCGCACCAGCACAACGTTCCGGCCTTTTAAGCCGAAGCCGGTATACACGATCGCGTCGCATGCGTCGAGCGGCAACTTATAAGTCTCGACATGCTCAGTCTCGTTACTAGCTGGCGAAATTCCGATGTGAAAGACGCCCGCCGTTTGCGCTGTCTTCCCCACTAGATAAACGATTCCAGTGGTCGCGCCAGTTAGCAGAATCGCATCACGCTTCGCGATTGCCACGGCCAGGCTTTCAGCTTTCTGCGTCAACGCTTCGCGCGTTTCAGGCGCCCCTATCTCAGACGCCGAACCCATGACACCGATTTTAGTTCGCATGCGCGCTCCGATCCCACATCACGATTCGGACACTATTCTATTGTCATGCGGTAGCTCTTGCGGGACAACCATTCTCTCGCGGTCCCACCACTTGTAAGTAATGAACCAGATGATACCCGGAACAGTGAAGAACACGCCGATCCCAATAGTGACGAGTCGAGGAGAAATACCAAATCTGTCCAGCAGTTCGCCGGTAACGTAATTCGATGCCGCCATCGTCAACGTAAGTAACGCCAGCTCGGCCGCAAACACACGACCACGAAAGTTGTCCTCAACCGAGCGTTGAAGAAGCACGGTTGAGAAGACCCAAAGAATGCTTCCTCCCATATGGGCAATGCCGAGCACGACCAGCGCAAAGATAAAACTCGTTGCAGCCCCAAAGGCGACATAAAAGACACCGCCGATCAGAAAAGCGATGCCGATGCTGATCTGCATCCGCCTGTCGCCCTCGCCAGCCATTCGACGAGCGACGATCGGGCCGACAGCCGTGCCGATACCGCGTGCCGCGAAAAGGACGCCAATGCCTGTTGCGGCGCTTTTGCCAACCGGAAAAATGCGTTCACCGAAAACTGCGAGCAGGGTGAGAATACCACCGCCAAATCCCCAGGCTGGCTTAACCATCAGCAGTGCGAACACGCGTAGACGATTCTTCACATACTTCACACCCTCGATCGTGTCGGTGATGCCAAGTGCTTTGCTGAAACTAAGTTTTTGCCGTTCTCGCGGAGGTCGTTTCGGCAAACGCACGGTGAAGATCAACCAGGCGGACAACAGATAACTCAGCGCGTCGAGGACGAATGCGGCATTAGTTCCGAACCACCCGGTGATAACGCCGCCGATCGCCGCCCCCAGCGTCAACATTATCGACCACGTGACGGACGATATGGCATTGGCAGCTACGAGTTCGCGGTCCTGAACGATCGACGGTATCACGGCAGTTTTTGCTGGCTCGAAGAATGTCGAAAGACCGAGCTGGAAAACTGTTAATACGTATATGATCCAGAGTTGATCTGCCCGCCGCACGAAGAGAAAGCCGAGCACAACTACAGCGCGAAGCAGGTCCGTAACGATCATGATCGTGCGGCGACTGAAACGATCGGCGACAACACCTGACAGTGGACCGAAGAAAAAGCTCGGCACGAAGCGCGCGACCAGAAGTAGTCCAACGTCGCGGCCGGAGCCAGTGAGATTGAGAATGATTGTGTAAAGCGCGATCGTGTCGAACCAATCGCCCATCTGACTAACAACCTGGCCCAGCCACAATTGACGAAAGCTGCGATTACGCTTCAGCAAG
>DATJKB010000412.1:0-8778 GCA_035491875.1 Pyrinomonadaceae bacterium
ACTGAGTGAAGAGAAATACCAACTCCATGTCTGGTCAGCGGCTTGGACTGTTGATTTTCATCGTGATGACTATGCTGAGTGTGGCCAGGGCTCAGGAGACAGCGTCGTCATCAAAACAGGATCCTAAACAGCCGCAGACAGCTTCCCAGTCGAAAACCGAAGATAAGAAAACAGGACCGGCAAAACCTACCTTCACTCTTTCAGTCAAAACACAGCCAATACTTAACATCTCTTTAAAAGCGGAGAAAGCCAAGCTAGCCGAAATAGCAGTAGCGCTTTCGAAGAAATTGAAGATTCCTGTGTTCGTTGGTGCGGGCGTCGAGAAAGAACTGGTATCAACCGAATTCAGCGAGCTGACCCTTGAGCCCGCAATGCAATTACTCGCTCCTGCCGTTTATATCGATTACCAGATTCTTACTGGGTCGGGCGAGCCGCCACGACCGCTCGGTGTCTTCTTTTATGCAGCTGATCAGCCGGAGCCATCCCCAACAGCCATCGTGACTGGTTCTACACAATCATTGCTTATTGAGGGTGATACGGAAGAAGGTGTTGAACCTGAGACTGAAGAGGAGCGCAAGAAAGAGGAAGCGCAGCCGCTGAAAGTTTCATTCGCCAATAACCTTATGAGCGTTAAGGCAAAGAAACAAATGCTGGCCCTTGTTCTCCTAAAGATTGGCGAACAATTAGGAATCCCCGTGGATATTCAGAGTGACGCCGTTGAAGTCGTCGATATCGAGCTTAGCAAAATGCCTGTTGAAGATGTCGTGCGACGACTTTCGCCCAACATTCAGTTATTCATGCGTGCTGATTTATCGCGGGCGGAACGACGAGCTTTGCGAGTGGTTCTACCGGCAGTTCCAAAGACAGCACAACCGGATTTTTGAGGCTTAGCAAAACAAGTGGTCTAAATTTGTATTGCTATTAGTCCTTACGGGACATTAATATAACTAACGCAGCATTTTGAGGAGGCGGCTAACCTTGGCTAACCAGAACGAATTTCTTAACGACAATCAAGTTGAATCCACCATGACTGAAGCGGTTTCTGCAACTAAGAAACCATTCATTGAACCCGAACTCTCCGCAGCAGTTGACGTACTTGAGGCGACTACGTTTTTTCAGTCAACGTCGAGCGGTGCAACAAACTAGGCGCGACGGTGCTACTCGAGAGATGAGTTCAAGAAGAGACCTGTTCAAGGGATTTCTGCTTTGCTTTCACGACCGGCGTTGAAGAAACTTTATTCAATCGCCGGTCGTGTTCTTTCAATTCACACCTTTGACGATTGGTCGACCGCCGCTGTTTCGAAATTGGTCGACGGCTGGTCTATCCGTCCGCTGGAGAACGGTCACGGTCTGGCGGATGCGACCTTAAAAATCAGCACGGGCACTGTCTTGCCTGCGATCCCTGCCGACCTTTCAAATTTTTCGATCTCCGAAGCTGGGACCTGCCATACTGATCAAAAGACCTTCTACTTAGAGTTCGAGGGTTCGTTAATTAGGACTGATTCCTCTTCCGAAGTAGCGGTTTGGATCAATCGTCCGGAGGATCTCGACTCAACTACTCTGTCTCGAGTTCTATCGCAAGCCTTTTCCGCCGTCTTACGTCGTTGTGGGTTGTATGACATTCATAGCGCGGCTGTTGTTCCGCCCGATGAAACTGGTGCAGTGTTGATCGCTGGCCCATCAGGTAGTGGAAAGTCGACTTTGACTGCAAAACTTGCCGCAGCTGGATGGGCCTACCTGACAGACGACACGCTGATCCTTCGCAATGACGTGGCAGGTGTTGAAGCAATCGCTCTCAGGCAGTTCTTTGCCTTAACGCGTGCAACCGTTGCTGCTTTGCCGGATATGCAAACAACGCCTTTCCTGGGTAGTCGGAAGGCGCGATTCACGCCTCAAGAATTCTTCGCGGGTGAGCAAATTGAGGCGGCCAAACCCTCAGTGATGCTGTTCCCCTCGATAACCCGGGAGCAGGAGACGCGCTTAGTACGGTTGAGCCAGTCGGAAGCTATGTCGCGTTTATTGAAGCTTTGTCCCTGGGCTTGTTACGACGCAAATTCAGCGAGCGATCACCTCACCGTGCTTGGTCGCTTAGCGCGCGAAACGTCTGGTTTTGATATTCTTGCCGGTATCGACCTGTTGCAAGCTCCCCAACTAGCATCGGATCTTGTCTACCAGGCCTATTCGAGAAATTAATGCTTCAGCCAGATTTCGAGAGCGCCGACTACGGTCCGCGCCGGCTTAGCGTTGAGCTCACGAACATCTGCAACTTGCATTGCAGTTATTGTTTGCGAGACGAAGACGCTCTGTACCATACGCCTGCAAATTTCTTCGCGCCTGAATTGCTGGAATCGATTGTGCGGCAGGCGCGCGAAGCGATCGGCATCACTCACTTAAATTTCACGGGCGGTGAACCGACGCTTCACCCGCGCTTCGAAGAGATTCTCACGATTGCTGAATCAACTAATCTGAAGGTCAGTTTTGTTACGAACGGATGGAACTTTGAAAAGATCTGGCCGAAGCTTGTCGCGCATCGAAATGCGATTACACACGTCGCTTTCAGCATCGATGGCGCCACTGGAGAGCAACACGACAAGTGGCGCGGTGAAGGATCGTTTGTGCGACTGGTTAGAGCTTTTTCACGCTGCTTTGCAGGCGAGCTCCCTTTCATTTTGAAGGTTGTCATCCGGCGCGACACGCTTCCGCAGATTGAACAGCTTGCCCTGTTCGCCGCGCGAATGGGTGCAGCTGCTCTCCATTTCGCGCATGTGACGCCAACGTCAGCTGATGTTGAGAATACTTCTGCGCTTAACCTCGACGAACGCAGACAAGCGGAAAAAGAGATTGCAGCCCTCTCTCGCATCTTCAAGATGAAGATCGGAATTGACGTTGGTTATTACAACGTCGATCCCGCCCCGCCTTGTTCGGCACTCGCTGGTGTCAGCTCGAATGTTGACTATCGCGGCCGTTTGTCGCTTTGCTGCAATCTATCAGGGTATCGGAGTGGCATAGGTGCCGAAGACGTTGCCGCGGATTTGACCAAACACGACTTCGCCAGTGCGTATGAGAGTCTGTCGAAGATCGCCGCTGCGAAGTTGGCTGAACGTGCAAGTCGTTTGAACGACGTTGCGACTCATCATCTCCCTCTGGACTTGTATACAGCCTCGCCCTGCCTGTTCTGTCTCGACACATACGGAAAACTACCTTGGCGCCAGACGGCGACTGCCGACGCTGCAGCCTCTCGGGCACTTCCTGTGCTCGGCGCTCTCTAAAAATCATAATGAGCGCGCGCGAGGTCATCGAACTAAGTTCCTACTTTCCAGTTGATGCTGTTATTCCCGATGGTAAGCCGCAAATCGAATGGCTGAGTATGCCTGACGTTGAGTTCAGTGAGCCGTTTTTTCAACAAACCGTTGAGCGAGTGCGACAAGAGAATGCACACGACTCCGTATTCACGGATCTAGACACGCTTTTGCAGGTAGCGAAAGTCGGCCCGGCTGTCCAACCGGCTGGAATGATCTTTCATACTTCAAGATGTGGTTCGACACTTGTTGCCAACGCATTCAGAGCTTTGGATGCGACGCGTGTAATCGCCGAGGCACCCGTTATCGATAAACTCGTGTCGCGTCTCTTTACTGATGCCGATGCGGGTTCGACTAAAGAGCTGCTCTACTTATCGCTGGTTCGTGCGGCGGTTCAATCATTCGCACGACATGGGTCGAATGCGGTTAGTCGATACTTTGTGAAGTTCGCTCCCACCAGCATCCTGCACATCAAATCACTACGCCGGGCCTGGCCGGACGTCCCGTTTCTGATACTGTTTCGAGATCCAATCGAAGTTACTGTGTCGAATTTGCGGACCCGTCCGGAATGGATGATCCCGGATTCGAATCCCGGAGCCGCCGCGGCGATTGTAGGAGCTGTCGTAGATCAGCTGCAGTCAATCACTGACGAAGAATTTTGCGCGCGTGCGTTGGGACGGTATTATGCGGCAGCTGAAAGCGTTGCTGACGAACGCACGACACAACTATTCGATTACAAGCAGCTATCACTAGAAACGCTAACGCAGATAATCGGATTCTTCGGAGTACCGGCGTCCGCGCAAGAGTTGGCGAAGATTGAGCAATCACTGCTGTCGCACGCAAAAGATCCCACGCGTTCTTTTCGTCCGGATAGTGCAGACAAGAAGGCAGCAGCTTCAAGGCAGGTGATTCAAGCAGTTGAGAGATGGGCACTGCCCGCTTACGAACGTCTGGCCAGACATACGCACCGGAAGTAGTTTAAGATACCCTGAGTTTTCGCTCTCGCATTTCGCAATTGATTAGAAAAAGGAACCCTGGTATTCAGTGAAAATAACTCCGCTAAATGATGTCATATTCACAGACTTCGACGGTCAGGAAGGCATACTCGTTGACCTCAATACAAAACAGTATTACCGGCTAAATGAAACGGGCTCGCTTGTTTGGCGCTGGTTGGAGAAAGGAAATAGTGTCGAAGAGATCGTTTTAGAGATTCAGAACACCTACGAAGTGTCCGGCGAACATGCTCGGGCGAGCGTTGAAAAACTTCTGTCGAATCTCGAAACGAATAAGCTTGTCAGACGAGCGTAGTAGCTAATTCGGGAGGCAGCGCCCGCGGTTCCGCCTCAGTTTGAACCCAAAAAGGGGATGCGCCAGCGTCCCCTTTTGTACGTGCCGAGACACGAATCGTTAAAAGTTGTTGACTCACCGCCAACCCTAAGTGATAATTCCCAGAACCCGCAGGGAATCGGTAGAAGCTTCTCAAGGTCCATTCACTTTTCAAGGAGATATCAAATGCTAAAGTTTGCGAGTCGCTCACTAACTTGGGCGGCCATGGTACTGCTTGTGGTAACTACAGGAGGGGTGGCCCAGGCCAGCGGGCAGAACGCAGCTGGTCCAACGACTAAATCCCAAGTTAAAAAGACAACTAAGAAACGGAAAAAGACACGGGTTGCGCCGCCGCTGACGATTGTGCTGGCGGCCCCTCAGAATGTCGCGCCGGCACCACAGCCAACGGCAGCACCCGCCGCTACCGCCGCACCGGTCGTCGGTGAGTCAGGCGTTCCGACGGCTCCTTCTGTTAGCAGAGGTGCGGTCTCGGCTTCTCGGTCAGGCGGGGTGAGGATCCTTCCGACGGGTCGCCCGGGCGGAGAGGCCCAAGCGGCTGCAACTGGGCTCGTGATTAGCGAGTTTCGTGTGCGAGGACCTAATGGCGCGAACGACGAGTTCATCGAGATTTTCAACGCCTCCGGTGCTCCTCACACTGTGACCTCTCTTAGTGGAACCGGTTACGGAGTCGCAGCGTCTGACGGCACTACCCGGTGCTCGATTCCTAACGGAACTGTCATTCCCAATAAGGGCCATTATTTGTGTACGAATTCTACCGCCTACTCGCTGGGAGGCAACGCGGCAGGTGATGCGACCTACACCACTGACATCCCCGACAACGTAGGTATAGCGTTATTCAATAACAATACCGGTGGCGGCAGCTACATACTCACGAACCGACTCGATGCTGTCGGTTCGACCTCCGAGGCTAATACGTTGTACAAGGAGGGAGCGGGATACCCTGCATTGACTCCATTCTCAATCGATTACTCGTTCTACAGGGATAATTGTGGGAAACAAGGTTCAATTACGACATTTGGGGCCTGTCCGGGAGGCGGCCTTGTGCAGGATTCAGCCAATAACTCAGTTGATTTCATCTTCGTCGATACCAACGGTACGTCGGCGGGCGCGGGTCAGCGGTTGGGTGCGCCGGGTCCTGAGAACCTTTCAAGCCCAATCGAGCGAAACTCTACCTTCGCTGTCAATTTGCTTGACGCAACTGTCGTAGGACCGAATCCGCCGAATCGTGTTCGAGACTTTACATCTGATCCGGCCAACAATTCGACTTTCGGAACACTGTCCATCCGACGCCGGTTTGTGAACAGCACCGGAGGTAACGTCACTCGTTTGCGCTTGCGCGTCGTAGATATCACAACCTTCCCCGCACCGTCAGGTATCGCGGACTTACGCCCCCGCACTTCGTCGCTCGTAGTGGTTGCGGGAATCAATGATGCCGCAACTTGCCTGGCTTCTAATGGAATTGCAACGACGCCTTGTACAGTTAGCGTACAGGGAACAACGTTGGAACAACCGCCATCGCAACCAAATGGAGGTGGTTTCAACAGCTCGATGTCCGCTGGTACCGTGACGCTTGGCACACCGCTGGCTAACGGCGCGTCCATCAACCTTCAATTCCTATTGGGTATTCAGCAAACCGGCAGCTTCAAGTTCTTTTTCAACGTTGAAGCGCTGCCGTAGTCGTTATTGAGCTGGACAATAGACAAAAAAACGGGGCGGCGCGAGTCGCCCCGTTTTAGTTTTGCTCGTGCGACATGATTGCGAGTTCGGTCGTACACGGAGCGTTGGAAGGAAAGGTATACGTCACCACGTAGTCCAGGGGCTGCGATTCGAGTATCGGCATGCCGCCTGATTCGAGCCACGCATGGCCCGCGACTCCTCCGCTGTTATCGTTGCGAACGCCAAACAGAATTCGTGACGTTATGCCTTCTGAAGATAGATACCGTCGCAACACTGTGGCGCGCTTCCAGCAGATGGGTTTAAAAACGAACAGGTCGATGGCTAGCACTTGATCTATTGCTCGCGCCAGTTGATTTCCAACAGCCGCGTCGAACTTCGCATCACCAGGATCCGGATCTGCTCCGGCCACGATTCTCAGTGCACGTGGAAGTGGGCGAAGTTGCACCGCAACTGAGAGCACGCCGACCCACCACGCCATTCGAAGCATCAGGAATGCTTCACTCGGATGCGAGATTATTTTCCGAGTGCCGCGCGAGATCAAACGTGATGTTTTGTTGGCAACCTGTCGTAAGCTCATTTGAAACAGTGACGAATTCTAACGCATACGGCGGTTCACCGGCACATGCCGAGTGAGTAGAGTCTAAATCTGAGATCTTCTCGCTAAGAACAACTCAACTCTCTGCGTATCCCTCGGCGCCCTCTGCGGCTCTGCGGTTGCCGATAAGTTCCGACACCATCAACAAATCAGTGGAGCGAGTCTTACTTCCTGGTTTCTTGAGTACTTCAAACCAACAATGAAACCGCATAGCCGCCGAGGACGCCGAGGATACGCAGAGAGTTGGCTTCAGAACGCCATTCAAGCGGCTGTTCATCAGCGAAGGTAGATTGCAAATAAACGTTCAGATTAGGACACCAGGCACGAGTGAGCCGATAGTTTGCTAAAACACAATCGACGGACTACCTTAGTTACTCGCAAGATCAATCGTGACTCCTGACCAACAACAACGACGTAAACAAGTATCGATCTTCTGCGATGGCTCGAGCTTGGGGAACGGTCGCACTGCCATGCGAGCCGCTGCCGTTGCATTGCTCGGTTACAAGGGGATTTGGCGTGCGGTGGGTGAGTATTTGGGTACAGCAACAAATCAACAAGCTGAGATTGCCGCTGCGGCAGTAGGATTGGAATCACTCCGCGAACCGTGCCGCGTTCATTTGTTTACTGATTCTCGCTACGTTGTCGAAACGATGAATGGTCGGTTTCGGCGCAAGACAAATCAGGATTGGTGGAACCGACTCGACAAGGCTCGCGCTAATCATCAGGTGACCTGGGAGTGGATGCAGGGTCACGCCGGACACGTGCTGCAGGAGGCTGCCGATCGAGCGGCGCGTCAGATTGCCGCAGCGGGCCGCGTCGATCCAACAATTCTTGAAGATGCTGTAGAACGAGTCGGCACGACCGAAGTCGTAGAGTAACGATCTCGGGATGTTAGATTCGCTTTTGCCGTCATTGATCCCTATAATCTCGGCTTCTCCCGGACGATAAAATCACTCAGGTCTCGCTAACGTGTCTTTTTCTGCGCCAAGCCCCGCTTTTCCTTGCCCACCGCGGTGTCAATATCGCGCTATAAAAAGACATTTCGCGGCACTGCTGTTTTGTCTGCTCTCAGCCGCTGCGGTCCAGGCGCAGGATCCGACGCGCGGTTGGCAATGGCAAAATCCTTTACCACAGGGTAATTCCATAAACAGCATTCGCTTCACCGCCGACAAAAGGCATGGTTGGGCTACCGGTGGCAATGGTGTCGTGCTGCGCACGACCAATGGAGGCTTTGAGTGGGAGCAACAGCAAACTCCCGCTAATAGCACGCTCTACGGTCTCTATGTTAAAGACAAGTCGCGCGTCGTTATCAGTGGTGCGCGCGGCGTGATTCTTACGACCACTAACGGCGGTGGCAGATGGGTTCAACGCCCCACTGGAATACGAGATCATCTTTTCGGAGTCACGTTCGCTCCGGGCGATCCGTTGCATGGTTGGGCCGTCGGAACATTCGGCGTAATCCTGGTCACAGCTGATGGAGGCATCTCCTGGAAGGCGCAGAACAGTCGTACCACCGCTCATCTTTTTTCCGTCTCCTTCGTCAATACCAAGCTCGGTATCGCTGTTGGCTCTAGAGGAACACTGCTGGTCACAAACAATGGCGGAGCTGAGTGGAAGCAAGCACTCGACACCGGTGCGTTACCTCTGACAGGAGTGTCCTTTACTTCCGAGAAAGAAGCTTACGTAGTCGGGTATCGCGGAACGATTCTGAAGACTGAAAACGGCGGCGACAGCTGGCGTCAAATTCCATCGTTGGTCACCACCGATCTTTTCTCCGTTTTCTTTACTGATTCATTGCATGGTTGGGCAGCCGGCGAAAGTGGCGTTGTGTTGACCACGGGCGATGGCGGAAACATCTGG
>DATJKB010000413.1:0-4795 GCA_035491875.1 Pyrinomonadaceae bacterium
GGTCGTCTTCATCGCGATTCTGGTGGTTGGGTACTACTACGCATGGAGAAAAGGTGCGTTGGAGTGGGCGTGAGCGGATTGAAGATTGAAGATTGAAGATTGAGGATTGTTGATTGAATTGTTTGGGGTGGTGACCTGCGACTCTTGGGGCGGCCAATCTTCAATCTTCAATCAAAAATCAAAAATGATTTATGGCTGAACACGAAGAAGGATTTGTTTTAACCACCGTCGATTCGATTATGAATTCGCTTCGACGCACCGTCGGCGCGAAGACTGTCGACCTTGCCGCGCCTGTGGTCAACTGGGCGCGCAAGTCGGCTCTTTGGCCCATGACGTTTGGTCTTGCGTGTTGTGCCATTGAAATGATTGCGACTGGCGCCGGTCGATTCGATATCGATCGCTTTGGTGCCGGCGTCTTTCGTCCCAGTCCTAGGCAAAGCGATCTGATCATTATTGCCGGCACGGTCACGCTCAAGATGGGGCCGGTTGTCAGACGTGTTTATGATCAGATGCCGGAACCAAAATGGGCCATTGCCATGGGAGCGTGTGCTTCAACCGGAGGTCCGTTCGATTCTTACTCGACGATGCAAGGCGTTGATCGTTGCATACCAGTCGATGTTTATATTCCTGGTTGTCCTCCGCGGCCCGAGGCGTTGCTGTATGGTTTGATGCGCTTGCAGGACATCATCATGCGCGAAGCTCCTTCGGCTTACATCTTCGATTCTGACGGCGCGGTCCATCGTCAACGGCAATTTGAAGGCGAACAAGCCGCGTAATCCGAACTAGCTACAATTTGACGTGGGCTCCCCACGATCGCTGCGAAAAAGGCGCAAGAACCAAGGTTCTTTGCGCCATTTGGTTTTTAAACGAGTGGATGTGTAGGGGCGGCCCTCAGTGGCCTGCCGCTCTTCATTTTGCGCATCGGCCGACCCAACCGCCCCTACAAACACAAACGGGAAGAAACTCGCGTCCACCGGCGTCTAAGTATTGTTCGCCTTAGCGACGGGGGAGCGGATGGAGCGATACGCGGTCATGCCAGAACCAACAGTCGACGGCCAGTTGATCAGAGCCTGTCAGGATGGCGACCGCGATGCCTTTCGATTGTTGTTTGAAACTTACAAAGACCGTGTCTTTTCCATCGCAGTTTATTCATTGGGGGATCGCGCGGTTGCTGACGACGTTACCCAACAGATTTTCCTGAAACTCTTCACCGCGATCCGTCAGTTTCGCGGTGACTCTGAGTTCACCACCTGGTTGTATCGGATGGTTGTAAATGCGTGTCACGATGAAAGACGTCGAACAAAACGAACTGCTGCGTGGGGAGACACGGTCGTCGAACCGCCAGGAGATCGGAAGCCGCAAGAGAGTCAATACGCGCGTCAGGAGATCGCAGCAGTTGTTCAGGCCGCAATTGGTCAACTGAAGCCCACGTTTCGCATGCCTATACTTTTAAAGTACGTCGAAGGCCTGTCGTATGAGGAGATTGCCGAGGTAATGGGCTGCTCCAAAGGTACCGTAGCGTCAAGGCTGAATCGCGGCCACACAGAATTAGCGAAGCGGCTCGCGCACCTTCGCAGCACAGTTGTGGGAGAGTAAAAGACCCAAAGATGTTTTCTAATCACGTCACAAACGAGTTGTCAGCCTATTGGAATGGAGAACTGTCCGTTGAGCGCAACCGCGAAGTTGCGGAGCACATAATCGCGTGCCCCAGATGTCGCGCGGAGTTCGAAGAGATAAAACTGGGAGTGAAACTGCTGGAGCAGTTACCTCTTGAAACCGCTCCAAGCGAGATGTGGAGCAAGATCGAATCAGCACTGGGGCAGCCTGCGGTGCAGCTTCGGCCGCGAGCCAGTTTTTGGCGGCCACAGTTCGCGGCAATAGCTGCGGGTCTGGTTGCTGTGATCTTAATCGGCGTGTGGTTGCTTTTGCGCGACCGGCCGGTTCAACCTGCTGGTCCATCATGGCAAGTTGCGACGCTGAACGGTAGACCAACAATTGGATCCACCCAAATTTCTGGACAGGGTCAACTAGGTCTCGGACAATGGCTCGAAACTGATCAGAACTCCAGTGCGCAAATCAACGTAGCTTCAATCGGACAAGTACAGGTCGATCCAAACACGCGAGTTCGTCTGCTGCAAACACAGCCGACTGAACATCGTTTGGAGTTGGCGCGTGGAAAAATGAGCGCACGAATCTGGGCGCCACCGCGTTTGTTTTTTGTCGATACTCCTTCCGCCGTTGCCGCTGACCTCGGTTGCGCCTATACGCTCATCGTCGACGACTCAGGAGGAAGCCTCTTGCGCGTTACTTCGGGTTGGGTGGCGTTGGAGTTGAAGGATCGTGAATCTATCGTACCGGCTGGCGCTGCCTGTCAGACGCGTCCCGGAATTGGCCCAGGCACGCCTTATTTTGAAGACGCCGGCGCGGAGTTTCTCAATGCACTTACCGAACTGGATTTTCAATCGAGCAAGGACGCGAAATCGCGAGCGCTAAATCGCCTGCTGCAAACAGCTCGCGTGAAAGACACGCTCACGCTTTGGCACTTGCTCGTTCGCGTCGAGGGTGACGAGCGCCGACGCGTATTTGAGAAGATGACAAGTCTTGTTGAATTGCCTACGGACGTGACACGTGAAGGAATTCTGAAACTTGATTCTGCGATGCTCAACAAATGGAAAGACAAACTCGAATTCTATTGGGTCAGCGGTGGCACGGATCCCAAGTCCACAAAGGATTTGAAAGCTGGTGGTCCATTGTCCATCCTGCCCAAGTTAAAGGAGGGGATAAGAAATGTGGGTAAATAGAAATAACTTGAGTCGTCGCAGCTTCATTCAGCACGCATCTGCCGCCTTTGTTCTTCCAGTTGTTGGCTTCCAGTTAATTGGTTGTGGCAGCGGTCGGTTGTTGGCTCATTCTCCAGACGAGAGCGATAAAGCCACACCTCCTTCGTGGAACATTCGCATTACAGATGATCAGGAACCCGGTGAGCCGTTGATCGTCTCAGGGACGATTTATTCGCCAGACGGGCGAACGCCGCTTGAGGGCATTACGCTCTACGTCTATCAGACTGACGCGACCGGCCGCTACTCAACGTCTGGTGGAGACAATCGAAATACGCGCATACACGGACAAATGAAAACGAATGCTCAAGGACGTTACGAGTTCCGGACCATACGACCGGCGTCATATCCCGGAACGAAAAACCCTGCGCACATTCATGCGTTTGTTTCAGGTCCGGGCTATCCCGAGTATTGGATCGATGAGTATCACTTTGATGATGATCCTTTGGTAACGAATGAGATGCGACAAAGAACCTCGAATCTCACCGGCACCTTCTCTCCGATCATTAAAACTACCAAAGGCAGCGACGGCATACTTCGCGCATCCCGCGATATCAAGATCGAACGATGCACAAATAACTGTACAGGTCGTTAGGCTGGAGAATGCGAGCCGTGGTTAGTTATGGTGAGCAACACAACTACAGAACGGGAGCGAAGCGACCGATTTCAATGTCAGGAGCGGGCTCGGTAACTTGCATCGGTCGCTTCGCTCCCGTTCTGTAGTTGAGTCGTTAGGTAAGAGTAGATGCGCTTTCTGAGAATCATCACTGTCGTTGTAACGATGCTTGTATTCGCGATTGTCGCGCGCGCACATCCTGCCTCCGGAATCGTTCTAGACAGTAAAGGAAACATCTACTTCAGCGATCTGGAAACTGTTTGGCGAGTTGACCCGTCAGGAAAGCTGACTGTTTTTCGAGATGGTTTGGGAGGCCGGCATGTACATGAGTTGGCAATCGACCGGGATGACAACATTTACGGAGCAGACATCAGTTACGTCTCAGAGAAGTGGGTCAGCAGTGTTTGGAAGATGACGTTAGACGGAAATCTCACCTACCTGCTGGAGCCCACGAGCGACCCGCCGCGTGGAATGAGTATTTGGCTCGACAATAGCGGCAACATGTATTGGGTCGATCAAAACAACCATACGAAGACCCAAACGCTGCTGTTACGTCGCACGCCAACCGGCGAAGTCACCACCCTCGCCGGAGGAGCATATGGACACGCCGATGGTCGAGGCGCGGACGCACGTTTTGGCAGTATCGGCGGAACGACGTTTGGACCCGATGGAAATATTTATCTGACTGACGGCAGCTCGCTGCGAAAGGTAGCAATGGATGGCTCAGTTGTCACCCTGGCCACGGATTTGAGTGCTCGAAGTTCACAAGACAGTCCGACACTGTTTAGCAGTGGGCATGGCAGTCTCGCTGGATTAACAGTCGCCACCGACGGTACTGTTTTCGTCGCTGACTCTGGTAATCGACGTTTGTTGAAAATAGCAAACGGAAAAGTCGAAACGGTTTTTCGCAGTGAACCACCTTTCTTTCCCACGGGCGCATTTGAGACAAAGGGCGGTGACGTGTACGTACTGGAAGTTGGACTTACACTTCCGAATGTCACAAGCGGACCACGTGTTCGCAAGTTGTCGCCGGACGGAACAATAAGCGTGGTGGCGACAATCGGGGAGGATCGCAGTCAGAGAAGCGTGCCGGCGGTCGCTGTCGAGCGCGCGGGCATCGCGGCGGAGTCGGCGCTTCAATTCGTTTGGGAGGGAAGGGCAACAAAATATGCGTTGCTAGCCGTGGCAGTGTTCATTGGTATACTTTTCCTTCGGCGTCATAAACGGAAAGAACGAAATGTATGAAACTAGCTTGGAAGCTTCTTCGCTGGGCCATGGTTGCAGTCGCTTGTCTGTTCGTGATCGCGCAGTTCATCCGACCGGCAAAAACAAACCCATCGGC
>DATJKB010000414.1:0-4325 GCA_035491875.1 Pyrinomonadaceae bacterium
AACCTGCCATATCAGGCAAGCCCGTCATCTTTCTCATCATCTTGCCCTTTAATCCACCGCCACCAAATAAACCGGAACTCGATAGCTGCCTCATCATCTGACGCATTTCTACATACTGTTTGATCAGCTGATTGACACCCGCGACTGTCGTTCCCGACCCTCGTGCGATCCGTCGCCGACGATTGGCGTTCAGCAGACGGTGATCATTTCGCTCCTCGAACGTCATGGAATCGATGATCGCTTCGGTTCGCTTCAATTCCTTTTCCATCATCGCCGATTGCTCATCGTTCAGCTGTGGCATCCCCATCCCTCCCAAAAGCTGGTCGGGGAGCAGCTTCATTATTTTTGAGAAGGAGCCGAGCTTCTTGACTTGGCGAAGTTGGGAACGAAAGTCATCCAGCGTGAATTCGTTCTTCTGAAGCTTCTTGAGTTGTTCCTCAGCTTCTGACTGATCGACTTTCGACTGGACTTCTTCAATCAGCGAAAGCACATCGCCCATTCCGAGAATCCGCTGGGCCACGCGATCGGGATAAAACGGTTCCAGCGCATCGTAACGCTCACCGACGCCGACAAACTTTACTGGCTGTCCAGTAACTTGTTTGATCGATAGAGCAGCGCCGCCACGCGCGTCGCCATCCATCTTCGTCAGTATCACGCCTGTGATCCCCACGCGCTGGTGAAACTCTTCGGCAGACCGCACAGCGTCCTGACCGGTCATCGCATCGGCAACAAACAAGATTTCAGCCGGATGCGTCTCGTTCTTAATCGCAACGAGCTCTTCCATCAGTTCGTCGTCGATATGCAAACGCCCGGCAGTGTCGACCAGCAAAGTGTCGAAGCCGGTTTGTTGCGCGTGCTTGTGTGCTTCACGAACTAACGTGAGCGGATCATTGATTTCCGGTTTTTCAAAGATCTGCTGGCCTGTTGCCTTAGCGATTACCCTAAGCTGCTCGCGCGCCGCAGGCCGGTAAACGTCGACCGACAACAAAAGTGGCTTGCGATCCTGATTTGCCGACAACCACCGCGCAATCTTGCCCGTGGAGGTCGTTTTGCCGGAGCCCTGGAGCCCGACGACCATCACGGTGTTAGGCAGCTGTTTGGTAAAAACTAGCCGTGACGACTGACCGCCAAGGAGATCAACCAGTTCGTCATAAACAATCTTGACGACTTGCTCCTGCGGTTTCAGTTCTTGCCAGACTTGTTGGCCTTCAGCCTTTTCTTTGACAGAAGCGATAAAGTCTTTGGCGACTTTGTAATTAACATCCGCTTCCAGAAGCGCCAGACGAATCTCTCGAAGAGCGGCCTCGACGTGCTCCTTGGTCAAAACTCCTTCGCCGCGCAGGTTCTTCAGAGTTCGCTTTAGTTTATCTGACAGGGACTCGAACATATTACCCTAGGTGAAGCTCCGCGCTGCGAACGGAAACGGAGATGATAGCCATCGGTTCGCTTGAGTGTCAAGGCGAACGCCAACTGGGGAAAATCCCGTAAAGCGCTGTGCTGCGACAACTTACTTTTGGAATGGACCCGTTGAGGGAATATCGAGTCGTCGGAGTCTTAACCCGCTCCAGAAGCGGCATTTTTTTAGGATTACGAAGCTGTACGACCTGCCGCTGATGTGCTAAATTCTCCCCGCATAACGCGGCTCTACTCGAGACTTGGTGTCTTGTTATTCCCTCCCACTCTTTGCTTAGTGAAAAGTAAAGGCAATTGAGCTTTTAAGGTACCTAAATGGACAAGCGTGTAGGTCCGGGAGGTAATCCGGAATCCAAAACCTCAGACGAACGAGGCGTGGTGGATTTTGTAGACGCGCGGGTACGGTTGCGCACACGCACGCGCCCTTCGAATGAGTCGCTACTCGCCGAACTCGATGAGATTCGGTCGCTGCTCGATCAGGGCCTGTCAACTGAAGCAAAAGATCGCCTGGCGTTGGCTATCGCCAGCGCTCGAAATCATCCCACTGCCTTAGCACTAGCACGCTGCGCTCTCTCCACAACTCTCGAGCAACAAGGTCATTACCGCGATTCACTTGCCGCCGTTTCGATGTATGAAGCGCCGGAATCACTCGCGAAACTGGATGACAAGACCATCGTCGCCCTCCGCGTTCAAATCGGTCTCGCATACAACTACACCGGCGATCACCCCAAAGCGATCGCAATGTTGAAGTCGACACGGCGCGACTACGCGGAAAGCGGCCCGGCAAACCTGGGCCTGATCTTCTCTGCCTTGTCGCGCGTGTACCGGACCATTAGTGAATTTCCGATAGCCCGCGACTATGCACAGCGAGCCCTGGATAACTTCCGTCAGACAGGAGACTGGCGCGGTCTCGCTGAATCATATTTTGGTGTTGGTGTTGCCGATATTCAGGAAGGTAATTACGAAGCAGGGCTGGAAAACCTGGCCCAAGCGCAAAAGCTTATTGGTGATCGCTCCGCGGCATACATGCTTGGTCGGACATACGCGAACATGGCCGGCGCCTGCTGGTTTCTGAAGCGACCGCAGGAAGGAATTGACTATCTCAAGAAGGCCATCACCTATTACGAACGTACCGATCACAAAACCAACGCTGCCGACGGCTACAACAACCTTGGCATAAATCTAATTCTCATAGGCCAATGGGATCGCGCCCAGGAAGCACTCGAACGAGCGTTGTCTTTGGCGACAGAAGTCGACGAACGCGGCGATAAAGTCCCGATGATTTTGGATTCGCTCGGCGAGCTACATATGCTGCGCGGCGATCTCGAACAAGCCGAAGATTACCTGCGCCGCGCTGTGGACCTTGCCACTGAAAATGGAAATAAGTGGTACGCCGCGCAGGCATTAAGAACGCTGGGCCGTTGTTATCTGGCTACGCAAGCCACAACGAAGGCGCTCGCCAAAGCAAGGGAAGCCCTGACGCTCGCAGAGAGCATTGGCGACCGCCAGGCGATTTGCGAGTCACGACTCATTGCTGCGGAAGCTTATCTTCTCACTAAAGATCTCGACGAATGTGCCAGGGAACTTCAGCGTGTCACGGCGGACACTACTGACTCGGCAACAGATCTCGGCGTTACCGGCGAAACCCACCGACTCTTGGGAGTGCTTGGAATGCTTCGCTCCGATGAGGCGGTCGCCGCGCAGCACTTCGGAAGTAGTGTTTCCATTTTCGACATGCTAGGTGATCGCTATCGATCGGCCCGAGCGCATTTTCACCTTGGAAAAGCATATACGACGACGGTACCTTCAAGGGCTGCCGAACATCTCGCCCGAGCAGTGAATACATTTCGCGAGCTGGGAGCGCGTTTGGATCTGGCCCTGGCTGAAGACGCGCTCAACAATCTCGATCAAACTCGACCCGAACGTACGCAGGAACAGTCAGCAGTCACCCAATTGCTGACGCTTCGACTTGCAGAAGCTGTCGCTTCCCGAGAGCTTTTACTTCGAGAGTTGGCAGCTGTAATGCGTCAGGAAACGGGCGCTGAGCGGGTAGTCATTACCGAAGAAGGTGAGCGCAACGAACAGCGAGTAGTCGTGGCACTTGGAACCACTCCAAGCGAAAACCTCCGCATAGCCGCGGAACTTGGCATGCTCAAAGATGATGCCGCCCGTGACAGATACTGTCGCAAGCAGGACGCGGAAGTGATCTTTCTGAGATCTTCGAACGCGACGCCGGCGACGCTGTATTTATCGCCGCGCAGCCGTGCGAATCTACCCAAAGGCATTTCAATCGATCCACTGTTGAGGGTCGTTGAGCTGGGAATGGACGTATGCGCATTGAGAGCAGGCGCTCAGCGCGGAGGCAGCAGTGAACAGTCGGATGAACTCGCGGGCTCAAGCTTGATGCCTGGGTTTATCCATTCAAGTCCGGCGATGACACAGCTCGTTGAAGAGGTTCACAAGATTCGATCATCCGATGTGACAGTGTTGGTCACAGGCGAGTCGGGAACTGGCAAAGAACTTGTAGCGCGGGCCATTCACGCAATTTCATCACGTCGTGCGAAGGTCTTCGTGCCGTTTAATTGTACGGCCGTCCCAAAAGAATTATCTGAAGGGTATTTGTTTGGTTATCGGCGCGGTGCTTTCACTGGAGCAGTGTCTGATTCACAGGGCGTCATTCGTACGGCTGCCGGCGGCACATTGTTCCTGGATGAAGTTGGAGATCTGCCGCTTGATGTTCAGCCAAAGCTTCTCCGATTTTTGCAAGAGGGCGAAATCCAGGCGCTCGGCGAACAACGTCCGGCTAAGGTGGACGTACGAATCATTGCGGCAACGAACACCGATCTCGAAGAGATGGTCGCGCAGTGTCGTTTTCGTGAGGATCTCTACTACAGATTAAACGTCATTCGTTT
>DATJKB010000415.1:0-7943 GCA_035491875.1 Pyrinomonadaceae bacterium
GGCGTACCCCACGAATTAATTCGCAAAGCACAGGAACGTGGTCTGTTTGATTTTTTCAACGCGCCTACCAAATTGCTCTCACCGTTCCCGACAATGACAAATGTCGCTTTGTCGGCGATGCTTTCGGCGTCACCACCTGCCGGGTATGAGAGTTTGTACTTCAATCGCAAAACCCGACAGCTACAGGGCGGCATTCGGAAATATCTAGGTTGGCGCACGCCTGATAAAATCCCTTCGTCCTACATGGACGAGCTGGATTATCAGGAACCGCTGATGTTTGAGTTTCTAATTTATGTCGCCGGGGAAACGGTCTGGCGTTCAGACATGCGCCGCTTTCGCGAAGGCTTCCTCGCCACGCCTAACAACCGCGACTATTTCGCTTTCCTAAAAGCAACAGACGGATTGCTTCACAGTCAGGGACCTGATCGCCTGGCGATTGCGCTTGAGAGTTTGGATGGAATTCTTAAAGAGATACGCAACGTGTGCGGCAACGAAACTGAAATCGTTCTCTTCTCGGATCATGGAATGAATCTCGAGGAGAACAAGCGCGCAAACCTCGTCACAAACTTGCGGCGTCACGGTTTTCAAGTGCAGTCGGATTTGAGTGATCGACGAGGACGATCTGTTTGCGTGCCTGCTTTCGGGTTGTGCAGCTACGCCGCCGCTTACTGCTCGACCGATGACATCGTTCCTGAAGTGGCGCATTCTTTGGTTGACGAACCGGGCGTCGATTTTGTCGTGTACCGTGACGGCGATGGAGTTGTCGTAGCGGGTGAAGACGGAAGTGCACGGATCGAAAAGCGTGGGGCGAATGGCGGGTCGAGTTATCGGTACGTGTCCATCAATGGCGATCCCTTAAAGTTGAATTCAGTCGTCGCGGCGTTGAAGAACGGTGGGGGAATCGATGCTGAGGGTTTTGGTAAGGACGGACTGTGGTTTGAGAAAACGAAAGCTCACGAATATCCGGATCCACTGCGAAATATTTATTTGTCGCTTCAGTCGCCGCGAGTGAAGCATACCGCTGATGTGCTGATCAGTTTGCGAGATGGTTACTACTATGGTTGGTCGCCATTTGGCCGTTTTATTCGTTTGGCCGCGACCCATGGAAATGCGCTTCGCTCAAGTTCCAACGCTTTCCTCATGAGCACTCACCGACACTTACCAGAGTTTGTTCGCGCCGACGACGCACGAGTTCTGTTGCGCGGGTAACGCAAATTCGAGCCGCAGATTCACGCGAATAAACACAGAAAACAGAAAGGCAGGGCTGTTACACTCTCTTTTGCTGAAGCTATCTTTTCCTATCTGTGTTCATTTGCGTAAATCTGCGGCTAATCCTTTCCTTGACGCTTCGCTCACAGAACACGTACAACGTTCGAGATGCTCGAGCAACCTTCTTCCCCAACTTCAAAAGCCGTTCAGACGTTTTTTCTCGTTCGTCAGTTCGGCGACTTCGTCGCAGTCGATCATATTAATCTCGAAGTAGAGCGCGGGAGCTTCTTCGGCTTCCTTGGCCCAAACGGCGCCGGCAAATCTACGACAATCAAAATGTTGACCGGACTCCTTGCTCCCACAAGTGGCAAGCTGCGCGTGCTTGACCGCGACATTGCGCAGGAGCCGATGGAAGTTAAGCGGCGCATTGGCGTCGTTCCGGAAGATCTCAATCTTTTCGAGCGACTGACCGGCGCGGAGATGCTGTCATTCACCGGTCGTATGTATGGTCTAACGAAGGAAGAGATACTCCATCGTTCGAAAGAACTTTTGGATCTCATGGAGCTGCAGGACGATCCGCGAAAGCTAATCATTGAGTATTCGCACGGCATGAAGAAGAAGCTGTCTCTTGCCTGCGCGTTGATTCACCGGCCGGAAATCCTTTTTCTGGACGAACCGTTTGAAGGTGTCGACGCAATCGCTTCTCGCACCCTGAAGGATTTGCTCTCGCGTCTGACTTCACGTGGGCTGACAGTATTTTTGACTTCGCATGTGTTGGAGATTGTGGAGCGCTTGTGCAGCGACATTGCAATTATCGCGCACGGAAAACTGTTGGCTTCAGGTTCGCTGAATGAGTTGCGGAAGGGGATTCGCGTCGAAGACGACGGCCAGCATAGTGGGCCAGTATCCCTGGAGGAATACTTCATTCATATTGTTGGTGGGACGCGGAGTTCCAGTGAAGAAGAAGTCTTGCAATGGCTGACATGAGTTCCACCGAGCTAGTTTCAGAAGAACGGGAAGAGCTACCGTTAGAGAAAGCGGCGGAGTACCTGCTGGTTGAATGCCGCACGATTGTGCCGGGTATACAGGCTCTTTTTGGATTCCAGTTGGTCTCAGTATTCAGTCAACGATTTAGCGAGGAGTTGTCGCACGCTGAACAAGAGCTGCATCTGATCGCAATCATTCTTGTTGTGTTAGCGATGGCCTTGATCATGACACCGGCAGCCTATCACCGGGAAATGGGAGGTAGAGTAGTTACCAGTACATTTCTTACAGTGTCGGCGAAGTTGGTTGTGGCGAGCATGATTCCGCTGGCGCTCGCGCTTTGTATTGACTTCTATCTTGTAGCGCGGGTGATCCTCAATAGCTTCCTCGTTCCAATTCTCTCTGTGATCTTATTCATTATCTGCATGACACTCTGGTTTGTATTGCCACGCTGCAAGGGTCTCCAGCGATTATTGGGGAGATGATAATTGACACAAGATTCGTTAGAGCAGAGACCGCGAAGGTGATTCAGAGTCTCTGAAGGAGCGTGAGGTGAAAACAAGTATTGTGGCGTGTTTGGGTTTCTTGGCGCTCGTCATTGCTTGTGGCCGTGTTGGCACCGTTTCTAACACCAACAATTCGGTCAACCAACCCGCACCGGTAAATGCTGCGGCGAGTCCAACGGTGCGGTCCGAACGTGGTACGCCCGACGAAGCGAAAGCTATGTTGGAAAAAGCCATTGAGCACTACAACACAGTCGGGCAAAAACAAGCGCTGGCGGACTTCAATGGAAGAAAGTCGCCGTTCTTCGATCGCGATCTTTATGTAGCTTGTATCGGGCCAGACCAACGGATTGCGGCAAATGGCGGCTTTCCGAAGTACGTAGGATCAAATGTTTCGATTCTTCGCGATGCAGAAGGCAAACCGCTTGGAGGCGTAATTTTGAAATCCGTCGAGAGCGATGGAATTGTCAGGTACAGGTGGATCAATCCTGTATCGGGCAAGACGGAACCAAAGATTGGCTTCTTTCGAAAGATCGGCGACCTCGTCTGTGGAGTTGGCGCATATGATCCTGAGTGATCGATCACTTCACAACACTCACGGTCAATTTCGAAGCATTCGATCCCGAGTGATACACACGCTGCGTCGCTTTCTGAAAGTCAGCTTCTGTCGCACGATTGATATCTACAAACTTCTGCGGGTTGCGATCTACCAACGGGAACCAGGAGCTCTGCACCTGGACCATTATCCTGTGTCCTCTGAGGAACGAGTGATTAATGTCAGGCATTGTGAACTCGACCTTCGTTACCTGTCCCGGCACCATCGCTGCTGGCTTTGAGTAACTGTTTCTGAATCGCGCTCTCATGGGCTCGCCGCGCACCAGCATCTGGTAACCACCCAGCCTGACGCCCGTCGGATTCGGCTCATTGTCTGGAGTGTTGTCAGGCAACACATCAATCAGCTTCACTACGAAATCAGCGTCAGTGCCAGTTGTTGAAACAAACAGCGTCACTTTTACTGGTCCAGCGAACGTAATGTCCTGAGTAAGCGGCTGAGTTTGGTAGACGAGGACATCAGGTCGGGTTGATGCAAAACGCTGATCGTCAGTCATATATTCTCGCGTCATGCCGATCGCCGTTGAGTTGATGAAGGGAACGGGATGAGCCGGATCACTAACGTATTCATCAAACGCTGCAGTTGAGGTCGTTGACTCAAACCCCAAGGAACCTCCTGATTGCAAGAACAATTCGCGAGACTCCGCAGTTGTGGGCGGCCAGTGTTCATATGTCCGCCACTTGTTCGAACCGGTCTCAAACATAACTGCTTCCGGCACTCGTCCGTCGCATTTGTCTTTCAGCAGGCAGTTGAAAAACGGAAGCTCAAGCTTCTCTCGGTAATAAACCGAGGTCTTTGCGCCGAAGTTGATGTTTCCGAGTTGGTCTCCATCACTCCGTGACCAGCCTCCGTGAAACCAGGGTCCCATGACGATCGTGTTGTAGATGCCTGGATTGTTACGCTCTATTCCCTGGTAGGTGTGCAGTGCGCCAAACAGATCCTCTGCGTCAAACCATCCACCTACGGTCATCACCGTCGTGGTTACGTTTCGCAGATGCGGCACAACGTTTCGCGCTTGCCAGTACTCGTCATAATTCGGATGCTCCATCATCTCGTTCCAAAACAGGACCTGCCCCTTAAGATGTTTTCGGTCCGCATTTGCTACCGGACCCAAGTCCAGGAAGAAGCGGTACCCGTCTGGTGTGCCGTGCGCGAATCGTGGAGGAAACTCAGTCGTTGGCTTTGGTCGGGGCAGGCCAAACCCTGACAAGAAATTGAAAGCATGCGGTAAGAACAGAGCCCCGTTGTGGTGAAAATCATCCCCGATAAACCAGTCGGCAATTGGCGCCTGCGGCGAAGCAGCCTTCAAAGCGGGGTGCGCGCTGAGTATTCCCATCGTCGTATAAAAACCCGGGTACGAAATACCCCACATCCCAACGCGTCCGTTATTGTTCGCGACGCTCTTCAACAACCACTCAATCGTGTCGTAGGTATCCGAGCTTTCATCGATATCTGCTGCGCCGCTTTTCTTAGCTTTGTGGGGTCGCACGTTGACGTACTCGCCTTCCGACATGAACTTCCCGCGCACGTCCTGGTAGACGAAGATGTATTGCTCGTTCTGGAACAGTTCAGATGGACCAAGCCCGGTTTTGTAATCGTCTTTTCCATAGGGCGCGACGCTATACGGCGTGCGATACAACATGATCGGATAGCGTTTGGATTGATCTTTTGGCGAATAGATGGAAGTGAACAGCTTGACGCCATCGCGCATTGGAATCATCTGCTCGGTCTTGGTGTAGAGAGCTTTGACCGCGGCTTCTGTTTGAGCTGAAGAAAATGGCGCGATCTTTATGAAAAGAAGGAGAAGAACTGAAGATGCGAAACACAACGCCAACAGACTCTTTTTCATTGCGACCTCGCGGAGTTGAGATACTCCGAGTATATAACAGTCCGCTGCCCCGAACATTCAAGCTCCCAGAAACTGATCAACCAAATGTCCGATATGCTTCAGCTTGTCGGTTGCTTGCCTAACACTCAAGCTTCCACAAACTGCGCAACCAAGGTCCGATATGCTTTTTTGGCTTGTCGTTGAGGACATCTGATCGAGTTCTTTCTGAGCGCTTGAGTGGGATGGATCACGCCGACAAGCTGAAGCATGTCGGACATTTGGTTGCGCAGTTTCTGGGAGCGTGAATGTTAGGCGGCACGCCGACAAGCTGAAGCATGTCGGACATTTGGTTGCGCAGTTTCTGGGAGCGTGAATGTTAGGCGGTACGCCGACAAGCTGAAGCATGTCGGACATTTGGTTGCGCAGTTTCTGGGAGCTTGGACGGTTTGGAACGTCAGCCGTCAAACACTAAGCCGATTCGACAAGCAGCTCGCGCCCAAACACGAAGTTCGGACGCTTCCGACCCTTCATGTACTTTGCCGCCGTCTGTGAGAGAGACGTAATCAGAATCGGCAATGCGATGGTCGCGTCGCAGGGGACATATGCAGTATGGGCACCACGCGCTAGCTTGCCATAGATCAATCCTTCATCGAATGAAACAGCATTCGATCTTCCACCTGGATGGGGCGCGTCAGTGGAAATCTGGATTGCATACTTGTGGCCGTGGTGATGTTCCTTTTGGAGGAATGAAGAAACAGACGCTTGTTGAATGAAGCTCTTGGTCGTGCCACCGCCGAGGTTGATGATTCCTGAGATTCGCGCGTGCGACATCACGTTCATCATGTCGAGCACGTCCTGCACGACGTCGAACATGAAATTATTCTTCTTCTCAAAACGAGCGCCGGCGATCCCGACGGTTAATCCGCTGTCAGCTATAGCCGGACAAAAGATCGGAACGCGCGCTTTGTAAGCCGACGTCAACACACCGTCTTCAGACGCAATTTCTGCAAGTTCGCGACCGAGCAAATGCAAAAACTCACGTGGCGAATATGGTCGAGATTGATCTAATTGGTTTGTGAACCCGCCGATCCATTCCTTTGCTTCCTTGTACTCTTCATCACTCGCAAGCAAATCCCACATTCTACTGATCTGTGCCGACTCGAGTTCAGCGTCTGTCATTGTGGGGTGCGCCTGGAAGTGATAGCGACCGAGTGTTTCATGTAGATCGTGGAAGAGGAGGGAACCGGAAAGGACCAGAACATCGACAAAACGATTCTTGATCACGTATGCAAGCAACCGTCGCATGCCGGCCGGAATCAACGCGCCAGAGCCCGCAATCATGATCGTAGTGTTATCGCCCAACATGTCGAGCCAAATGCGGTGAGCTTCAGCCAACTGGCGGCCACCGAAGCCCGTGCCTTCCATCTTTTCCAGCAGTCCGGCCACTGAGCGATCGCGATCAACCTGAACTGGACGTGTAGGGGTAGTTAGGTACTTCGAGGCTTTGGGTTTTCGTTGAGTGACCATGTCAGGTTTATAAACCTCTCCAGCTTAGTGTTGTTATCCGGGCTGAGGGCGAACTTGTTTCGAAACTCTAATAATCAGTTTTCCGACGAGAGCGCGTTTTAACCCCGTTCACTGCGAGATACGTATATGCGTCGTATTTCGACTCATAAAACTGGGCCAACTCCGCGCCGTCTGCTTCACTCAACTCGCCATCCTTGACTCGTTGATTGATTAGCCGTCGAAAACCATCGTGCAGGTAACTGCGTTCGTACCGCGCACGCTCAGCCGCGCCGCCTACAGTAGTTCCCTTAATTACTTTTTTTATTAGATAGCCTTCTTCGTCGATATAAACATGGGCCTCATGCGGCGCGCCGAAGAGATTGTGGTTGTTACCCATCACCTCCTGGTAAGCACCTACGAGCAGGAATGCAATATAGTACGGTTCTTCGGGATTAAGGGCGTGAAGTTCAAGCACCTGCTTCACGTCGTGCAGGTCGACAAATTTATCAACGATTCCATCTGAATCGCAGGTAATGTCGCAGAGAGTGGTGTACTCAGTCGGTGGCTTGTTTAGACCGTGAATGGGAACAATCGGAAAAAGTTGATCCAACGCCCAATGGTCGGGCACCGAACGGAACACTGAGAAGTTCGTCAGATACTTTGCGCACAGCAAGCGGCGCAATTCACCAAACTCCTCAGAAACATACTTCGCCTGCTGGGCATGTTTGTCAGCGCGTTCACAAACGTCCCAGAACAAAACTTCTCCTTTGGCTCGGTCCTCGAGAGAAATCAGGCCCAGATTAAAAAGCGTGAATAGCTCTTCTCGATGTTCCAGCGCGTCGTGGTAATACTCGCGATAGTTTTTGACCGTGATCGACTCGCGTAGATCCCCAAGTTCGATAACAACCTGCGGATCGTCTTCGTCGATCGCGATTGGCGTGATGTCTTCAACAACGGTTTCGATTTCATCAAGCACATTCGTCACAAGGATCGCGTGATACGCAGCGAGAAATCGTCCTGACTCCTGGATGATTGTTGGATGAGGAACGTTTTCGTCGTCGCACACCTGCCTGATCGTGTAGATGACATCGTTCGCGAATTCCTGGGCCGTGTAATTGGCAGATGAGTCGAACGCTGTTTTCGATCCGTCGTAATCGACCGCCATTCCGCCACCGACATCAAGTAACTCAATCGGCACCTTCATCTGGTAGACCTTCGCGTAGACTCGCGCGGCTTCCTTCATCGCGTTCTTGATGCGTTTGATATCGGTGAGTTGCGATCCGATATGGAAGTGAAGCAG
>DATJKB010000416.1:0-5505 GCA_035491875.1 Pyrinomonadaceae bacterium
GATTGGAACCTTCCGGTCGCGGTTTTTCTTGGTAACGAAGGGCGTGGTCTTCATCGACTGGTAAGCGAGCGGTGCGACGCCCTGGTTAGAATTCCGGTGAATGGACAGATCGAATCGCTAAACGTTGCCGTTGCTGCAGGGGTTTTGCTTTATGAGGCACGTCGACAACGGGCGATGAAAGCTAAAAGGTGAGAATCGATGTTTTGTCCCAAATGTGCAACTCAGAATTTGGAAGGCGCAAGTTTTTGTCGTGTGTGCGGCGCGAACATCAGCCTTGTGCCGCAAGCGCTTGCCGGCCAGCCTGTCCAGTCGAACGCTGAAGACGAATCGACGTGCGCACCCTTTTCCGGTCGACGAAGGCGAGGACGAGAAAGAGAGGTCACTCTTGATCGGGCGTTCAAGAACATGTTTATGGGTGTCGCATTTCTTCTAGTTGCCATCGCCCTTTCGAAATCGATCGGAGGCGGATGGTGGTTCTGGATGTTGATCCCAGCTTTCTCGATGATGGGAACCGGTGTGGCTCAGTACATTCGTTTGAGGGAGAGCAAAGCAACCTTTAATGCACCTCCGTCATTTCCGAATCGAGTCGCTGCTCCACCACCTCGAGAGTTTCAGCGCAGGAACACTGGAGAGTTAGTGCCTCCGCCGCCTAGCGTTACCGAAGGAACAACTCGTCATCTCGGTGTCGAGGCAGCGACGAGACACCTGGATGCGTCGGCAGATCGAAAGTAATCGACGACTAACATTGAACGAGGCGATGCGTTAGAGGCCCATGGAGGTCCAACGCTCGCCTCGAGTTGTAATGAGATCAAACAGCAAATCGATCGATAGCCACGCGCGCATTTGCGTCCCTGTCTGTGCGCGGAGTTTTGCTGAGATGGACCAACGCGCGACGCGTGCGTTGGACGTCGGCGACATCATTGAGCTCCGGCTCGATTGTTTGGACGAGCAGGAACTCTCCAACGCTACGGATCGAATAACTCAGGTCACCGACCGCCTGTCGATCCCGGTCATCATCACGCTGAGACCAGCAGAACAGGGTGGATATTCCAACTTCACACTCGAGCAACGCGAAAAGTTCTGGCAGCAATTATCTCGTTCAAACAATGTTTTGTTCGACGTCGAATTCGAAATGTGCGCAGCGACGGTAGATGACGGATCTAACATCATCTGTTCCCACCACGATTTCGCGGGCGTACCCGCAGACATCGATTGGCTGTATGAAAAACTCGCAAACACTCGCGCGCGCATTTTGAAGATAGCTGTAAACGCGACTGACACCGTCGACTGTCTTTCAATATTCCGTTTGTTGGCACGCGCCGAAAATGAGGGTACAGAGCTAATCGCGTTGGCTATGGGTGATGCAGGGCTAACGACCCGGGTACTTGGACCATCGCGCGGCGCGTTCTTGACGTACGGAGCGCTTGAAGAAGACTCAGGCACAGCGCCGGGTCAAATCACCGCTGAACAGATGCGGTCGGTATATCACATTGACAAGATTGATCGACAAACGCGCGTTCATGGCTTGGTTGGCTCGCCGGTAATGCACTCAATCTCGCCACACGTTCACAATGCGGCTTTCGAAGCGGAAGGCATCAACGCCGTTTACATCCCGTTTGAAGTAAAGAATCTCGAAGCGTTCATTCAACGAATGGTCCAACCAGCCTCGCGGGAAATGGATTGGCAGCTTGGCGGATTAAGTGTCACCGCACCACACAAGCTGGCGGTAATGCAGTATCTCGACTGGATCGATCCGCGGGCAATCGAGATCGGCGCGGTGAATACAATCGTGATCGACGGAGATAAGTTGCGTGGCTATAACACAGACGTCGACGGCTTCATCGAGCCGCTGTTGACAGCGATCGATCTAAATGTCGACTCAAGAGCGGCGGTGGTCGGTGCAGGAGGCGCAGCGAATGCTGTGTTATGGAGTCTGAAGAAGCAGGGAGTTGAAGTCGTGCTTTTTGCTCGCAACGTTGGGAAAGCACAAGAATTGGCAGAGAAGTTTGAAGTGACTTGCAAGGAGCTCGACGGCGCTGGCTTTGAAGGTTTTGACGTTGTGGTGAATGCGACGCCATTGGGCAGTTTCGGCGCACGACAGGATCAGTCGCCTGCAACATCTGAGCAACTTCGAGGCGTGCGACTCGCCTACGATCTTGTTTATAACCCGGGCGAGACCCGATTCATGAGAGAAGCCGCGGCAGTTGGATGTAAGACTTTGGGTGGAATGGAAATGCTCGTCGCCCAAGCGCGGCGACAATTCAAACTCTGGACCGCTAAAGATGCTCCAGCGGAGGTGATGCATGCCGCGGCCTTGAGAGGATTGAAGACACATGAACCGCGCAACTAGCCCGCACAGGAACCAACGGTGGGTTCAGTTCAGAACAGGAGGAAGCGACTGATTTCGCCGTAGCGCAAATTCCCAAACTCGTTTCCACTGAAATCGACTTTTGAGGAAAAGCCACCGGGTGAGTTTTAGCAGCTGAGCTGGGACGAAACTGCACGCGCTCTTGAAGAAGCAAGAAGAATTCTCCTAAATGACTAATATCGTCCCAGTTAAAATGCAGTCGCTTCGCTCCTGTTCTGAACTGATTTGCTCCGAACTGCGCTTGAAGCGTTTCCGACCTGTATACTGAACCGAATGTCAGATCGCTACAGCAGACAAATTCTCTTCCAACAGATTGGCGAAGGAGGACAACGAAGATTAGCAGCCGCTCGTGTGCTGGTAGTTGGCTGTGGTGCACTCGGTTCGGCTCAAATGGAATCGTTGGCACGCGCCGGAATTGGTCACTTGCGCTTCGTCGATCGCGACTTCGTGGAGTTTTCGAATCTTCAACGGCAAACCATGTTCACCGAACGGGACGCCGAGGAGCGACTGCCAAAAGCGATTGCGGTTGCCAACCACGTTCGCGCAATCAATTCTGAAGTTGAGCTCGAGCCCGAGGTCGCCGATGTCAACCATTCAAACATCGAAAGGTTGATTGCTAACTGCGACCTCGTGATCGATGGTACCGACAACTTCGACACGCGCTATCTCATCAATGATGCGTGTGTGAAGCATGGAGTGAATTGGATCTACGGCGCGGCTGTCGGGAGTTATGGTGTGACCATGACGATCCGTCCGAACAAAACGGCCTGTCTCCGTTGTGTATTCGAAGAAGAGCCGCCTGCCGCCAGTGCACCGACGTGCGATACGGCCGGTGTGATTATGCCGATCATCAACGTCGTCGCCGCTGTCCAAACAACTGAAGCGCTGAAACTCCTAACAGGAAACGTGAACGACCTGCACAATTCACTTCTTCAGTTTGATGTTTGGCGGAACGAGACGCGCGCTATCAACCCGGGTGGACCAAGAGACGATTGTGAAACTTGCGGCCGCAAATTCTTCAGAACGCTTGAACCAACGGGCCAGGATTTTGCCGCAGTGTTGTGCGGACGCAATGCCGTGCAGATTTCTCCGGTGTCTCCAACTCATTTAGACTTTCCTACGCTCGCCGAAAGACTTCGCAACGTCGGCGACGTGAAATTCAATGATTACCTTTTGCGCTTTCGGACCAGTGATTACGAATTGACGGTCTTTCAAGATGCGCGTTCTATCATCAAAGGAACTGACCAGATTGCAACCGCGCGTTCGGTTTATGCCAAGTACATAGGAAATTAACGACACATGTCCATTAACAAGACCCGATCTCCTCTTCTCATTAGCTTCGCACTCATTTTTCTCTTCGTTGTTGGAATTCACGCCGGCCAACCCATGGTGTGGGAAACCTCAAGCCGCGTTGAATTGTTGAAGGGCGACGCGCGCGGCGTTTCGATTAGCGATACCGGCGTCATTATGCTCGCGCCGAAATTAACGGAATTATTTAACACCCAACAGACTTACATCTGGTCCAGCGCAGTCGACGGACAGGGAAACGTTTACCTGGGTACAGGACACGATGGAAAGATCTTCAAAGTTACTTCCAGCGGTGCCGGCTCGCTCTTATACGACGCTGCGGAGCTCGACGTTACCGCGCTCGCCGTGGCTCGCGATGGCGCCGTCTTCGCCGGGACATCACCTGACGGAAAAGTTTATCGAATTGGAAGTGATGGTCGTGCCGAACCCTATTTCGATCCTGGCGACAAATACATCTGGTCACTGGCCATCATGAGTGATGGCTCACTCGCCGTGGGAACCGGAGACACTGGTAAGCTCTATCGGGTCACGGCCGCCGGGGCGAAACCTGAGGCTTCACTTCTCGTCAGCACCAATCAAACACACGTCATTTCGCTGACCGTCACCGCGCAAGGCGACTTGATTGCCGGAACTGATTCGGGCGGACTTGTATTGCGCATCTCGCCCGAAGGAAAAACGTTTGCGTTGTTCGACACGCAGTTGCGCGAGATTCACGCGCTGGCACCGGCCCCGGACGGTTCGATTTATGCGCTTGCGTTGAGCGATGCTGCCGCCCCGACTCGTGGTTCGGGGACGCCGATCCCTCAGCCTTCCACGGGTGAAGGTCAAACTCCCTCGACGTCCGTCACAATCACAGCGATCGATGAAAGTGGGGTGCCGCTTCAAAACCAACCAGCACAGGCGAAGAGTCGCAACGATGTGAGCAGCGCGCGAAGCGCTGTTTTTCGAATACTACCTGATGGCGCTACAGACGTTGTCTGGAGTTCATCAACTGTCACTGCTTTTTCAATCGCACCCGCTCTCGAGCCTGGCAGAGTTTTGATCGGGACTGCTGATAAGGGGCGGGTATATTCAGTCACTAACGACGGCCGCGACACGCTGCTTCTCCAATCTCCCGAAGGACAGGTCTCGTCGCTTCTTGTCAGAAACAATCAGGTGTTTGCCGCGTCGAGTAACCAGGGCAAACTCTTTCGCTTCGGAACGGAATTGGTGAACGAAGGCAGTTACGAGTCGCCGGTTCGCGATGCAAAACTAACAGCGTCGTGGGGACGAATTTGGTGGCGCGGTGCTGGGAACGTCGAAGTCCAAACGAGGACTGGAAACGGTGAGCGACCGGACGCGACGTGGAGTGAATGGAGTGGACCATACAGAGCTCCGGACGGTGCTCAGGTCACGAGCCCGCGCGCGCGTTTTGTGCAGTGGCGGGCGACGCTTCGTTCGGTACCGTCAGGACCAATGTCCTCAGTTGAGGATGTAAGCCTTGCTTATTTGCCGAGGAACGTAGCGCCAGAAGTGTTGTCGATCACCGCGTTGCCGATTGGCGTTGGCCTACAACAGGTCTCCCAGGCTGCAGCAGATCCAAACGTCGAATCATCAGGTTTGGATCCATCGCTGTTTGGTGTGGCGGCGACAGTTCCGCCGCGGCGCTTCTATCAGAGAGGTGCACGGTCGTTTCAGTGGCAAGCGGAAGATCGAAATGCCGATACTCTGGAGTACGCGATTGATTATCGTGGTTTGAATGATCAGGCGTTTCGACTTTTGAAAGACAAATTGCGTGACAACTTCTACACCATCGATAGCGCGTCGCTCGCAGATGGTCGGTACATAAT
>DATJKB010000417.1:0-4868 GCA_035491875.1 Pyrinomonadaceae bacterium
CGTTTACACTCGACGCACTTCAATCCGCTTTTGTCGGGTTTCAACTCAACCTTGGCTTTGCATGCCGGGCAGGCGAGGATTTGTAAAAGCTCCTGACTAATCGCCATGCGAGATACCCTTTCTGTGATTTCCATCGGATGAATGGCAGCTTACTGAAGTTATACGGGAATGCGAAAGCTTAACACACGCACGAATGGAGATACACAGCGGCCGTAGTCGCCAATAGAGTGTCATGCTCTTTGTACTTTGTGCTTTGGCTGGCTTTCCGATCAATTAAAGAACGGGAGCGCAGCGACCGATTTCAACCATACGAGAACGCAATGCCCCTTGAAATCGGTCGCTGCGCTCCCGTTCTTTAATTGGGCGACGAATTTTGTCTGGATTGGCGTGAGGGGATCAAGAAGCCTGATCTTTAACGGGCGTGCTAACTCGCACACTCAGTCGTTCCTGAGCGAGTTTCCGCCACCGACGCTGATCACGTCGACGGTAATCGGGCATGGTTTTGACAGCCTCCAGACATCGTATGAACGCTTCGTGAGCTTCCTGCTCTTGTCCAAGCTGTTCCAGAGTCTTGCCATAGTAATAAAGCCCTTCGGGATCGTAAGCACGCCGCTCGACAAATGTATCAAGCGCGTCCTTTGCTTCGGCAAACATGCTCGCGGCGAGATATGTTGCGCCGATCTCGCGCCAGATTTCGTTGTGCGCGTGCTTTTCGTCCTGACTTAAGACCACCCCGAAATGATCGATCGCGTCCTGCAAACGATTCTGTTCGCGAGCTATCCGACCGAGTTGAAAATGCGCATCCGTTTCATCATTGGCGATCTCCACCGCCCGTTTGAATCGCTCGATAGCCTCCGTGTACTGTCGGCGATACTGAAAGACCAAACCTAGCTGGTAGTGAGCGCTGGCGTCTCTCGGATTGATCGTCGCGGCTTCCATCGAACGACGAAAGCTCTGTCGCTGTCGTAAAGAGAATCCAATGTCACCAATATCGCCGCGGAACATCCCGTATGCGTAGTAGAGAAGGAACGGCGAAAACATAAACGGAGAGACCACTGAGAAGAGCTTTCCCTGGGCCGAGAAAGCGAAAGCGGCCATGCAAACGACTAGCAAACTCTTCAGCAAGCCAATACCAAAAAGCGTTCGTACCCCAAAGGCCATCAACACTCCGAAACACAACGCGCTGAGAATCCAAAGCACCAGCGCTGTTTTCACGCCGAGACCGAGCGCAGGCAGAGCGAGGCCGGCAAGAACGAACGGCAAGTGACCAGCAGTCCAGGCCATCAACGCACAGGTCAGCATTGGTCCATAGTCGCGACGGAGCGCCACGCTGAAGCTGCCCACAGACCCATACATTGCAGCAAGCAAGATCAGACAAGGCACATACAGAACGGCGATGCCGATGACCGTGCTGCCGAAGCTACCGGGTGCAAACGAGACGAACCACCAACCATACTTGCCAACCAGTGGCATTGGCTTTTGATCGAAAACATGATCTGGAGCTGCCATCCCAAGCCGCGCGTATTCAGCTGCGGCATATTGCTGTGCAGCTGTTGGGTAACCAGGAGGAACCGGTCTTTGTTGTTGTGCTGCTGCTTGCTGCCAGGGGTCTGATTGTTGCTCGTCATCCACTTCCTCCTGGACTGGTAACGGTCTATAGATGGCTTCGTAACTTGAATGAATCAAACTTGTGATTGCGGTCTGTAGCAGAAGCGACAAAGCGGCAGCAGCGATCGCTGCATACAGCCAGTGGCCCTCGTCGATAATGCCACTCATCGCAGACACGGGCCTGTAGTAGAGACGAAATAGAAGCTTTGTATTTACCCAAAACATCGGAGTGAAGACTGCTATCGGTCAGGATTAAGGTGAGTCTCTGGAGCCTGAGGAACGCTGGAACAGCGTCGATTCAGCTTAGATTTGGCCGCGAACGGTTGTCAAGAAATTTGTTCGGGGTTGAGGACGGCTCTAGTGGTCGTGTCGTAATTGTGGGGGCGGCCGCTCTGTGTGTTCACGATCATGACATCCTTTACAGATCTGGATGACAAAGCTTCTTACACCGAAGGTGTTGGTGAATTTGAGCCCAGGGCAGCGCCCTGGGTTAACAGCTGAAGGTGTTCGCGCTAACATGGAACCCTTTCAGGGTTCCAACGCTCCCAATAGTGTGATCGTTTTCCCAGGGCGTTGCCCTGGGCTCCAATTCACCAACACCTTCGGTGTACCTTTTCAAGTCGACACCGGTTGGGATCGACAAAGCTAGTGACTTGCTCCCAGGACGTGCGTGTGTTAGTCGTCTCAGGCTAGACGCAAACCACTGAGTAGCAAGGAACAAGAACCAAGAGCGCATGTCACTCGAATTCACAGTCCAATACTCGTGTCCTCTCCGGGCCGAATATTCTGAGAAACACCTGCGTGATTGGGGACGCCTCAGCAGCATTCATGCCCGCCTGACAACGGGCGACGCGAGCGCGCCCACAGCCGAGAAGCTTCAGTGGGTTGAAAACGCTCGGGAAGAGGTCGAACGAATGCAACAGGCGACGGTCGTCTGTGCGCATTGCCCAGCAGCGTTACCGTTGGACGCGGCGGGCGAAGGAGAATCTGTTGGATGTCTCGGCCGGATCAATTACCCGGTCGAAGCGCAGTTTGAAAAATTTCTGGCCGACCGCATCCAGCTCTCGCTCGACACGCTCGACAAGGAAGACCAGCCGCGCTTGCTTAGAATCCTTGTGGATCCTGAGTCGCCCTTTGACGGCGAAGCTACAAAAGAACTTCGGCGGGTTGTGACACCCGAAGGGTTACGGTTCTTCGAACTGCGTGTACCGATTGCATTGACGCGGGATGCGGCGAGGTTAACAACTGACAACGTCTTCGATCTCTTAGCGGGCTTCCGATCCAACGACCTCGAAACGACAAGCTACACTCGCGAGCTTCCTTTTGAAGCAACAGCCGACTACTACGACTTTCTCGATCTAATCCTGCGCAGTGAGTTGGGCCAATCCGAAATCGATCGATTGCGAGCGCGCAGCCGGAACTACTTGCAGTTCATGCGACTCCTTATCGCGATCGAAAAGGCAGAGGCACTCAACACGCGCGTTCTAATTGACTGAAAAAGATTAGGTTGCAGACGAACGCAGATAGACGGAGATCAGAATAACTAATTCAACTGAGCTGCTGATGGATTTCTGATCTGTGAATATCTGCGTTTACCTGCGGCGGATTTATTGCTTGGATTCGTCGAGCAAGCGGAGCGTATCGAGGATGAGGTTGGTATTGCTCAGTGCCTGGATCTTTATCGGAAAACCTTTTGAAGACTTTTGGAATTCAAATGTACCGCTAGTGATTTCCACTACGCGTTGAAACCCAACCTCACCGACGTCCCCGCTACAGCGAGCGTCGACGATTTTTCCATCGTTGAACAACACCGTTCCCTCGTGAGTTTTTCCATTCAGAACCAGAGTCCCGGTTAGCTTTGCGTTTTCGATCACCTGAATTGCATCGAATGCGCTTACGGCGCTCAGGTCACCCGCAAGCGTGAAGTGCTTCTTGGTGAATGTGGCTTCAGGTGCAGGAGTGGGCTTCAGATCTGGACGGCGGGCGCGTCTAATCGCCTCCAGGCCGGAAGCAATGTTGATGCGTTCGTCGAGTTGTTTTGCTTCCAGTAATCGATCGTGAGCAGTATCGAAGTCCTCTCGTTCGATATAGAGGCTTGCGAGGGCCAGGCACTGTCGAGCAGCTTCTTCTGTTTGCTTGTGGCCGGCACATATCTCCCGCAGTCGTTCACGAACAGGGATTGACCGCGAGTTGATCTCAAGCGCCGCTCGGAGTCGTTTCACGGCGCGATCGACAGATTTGTACTTCAGAAAAAGCTCGGCATCGAGCAGGGCAGCGTCGACGTCGCTTAGGTTATCGGGTTTAGAGTCGGATACCGGCATTGTTCGGGAAGGGGCGGTCCAGATTGATCGCAGTTTATCACAGCGTTTCGGGCGGCAAAGTGTCTCCATTTGGAGTCGGATAGTGACCATATCGTGTGTCGGAAAACCTTTGCACCCGGGTCTTCCTCTCATGTTTGCCAGGCGATTTTCCGCCGTTCCGAGCTGGAAATACTTCTCGAGCGAGAAATTGTGTCGAAACATGGCCCTTTTTTCAGTTTCCCTGCGCGTTACAGACAGGGAAACAATTGAACTGAATGGCGGCGGGCGACGTTTAGATTACTGAAAACGGCTGGCACAGAAGCTGCGACTCAGAGGGACATGGCGGTACGGAACTCACGCCAACCCGAGGCCCGACGCCGTCATCGAAGTGAAACTGATTGGAAGGTACAGGGCAATGAACCGCTGGATGAAAAGACGAATCGAACGCTCACGAGAACGCTGCGAAAAAGCTGAGACCCAAAGGCGGCCGCAGATTCACACAGATGGACACAGATCAGATCGATTAGAGATGGATGCGCGTATCCGTCCCGCTATTCAGTTATTGAGACGTGTCGAGAAGCTCGCCTAACAACGACTTCGAAAGTTTCCGCTGCAGCTTACGGCTATTATCAAAGACCATCCTCTTAAACTGTGGTTTGAGTCCGAAGTTCAGCAATAACCCCAACTCTATATCAGTTGCTCTAAGATAGTTCAGTAGCTGAGCTTCGTGAGCATTGTCCAGAGTACGAACAGCCTTTAGTTCAAGTAGCAAGCAATCCTCCACCAACATATCTGCTTCGAAATTGCCGACAGGTTGTCCTCGGAACCGAACAGGAATCTCAATCTTTCGACAAGCTTTTAGACCAAGCGACACGAGTGCATGCTGTAAAGATTTCTCGTAAACCGATTCAATGAAGCCGTGACCCAGCTCGTTGTATACGTCATAGAACACCAATCACT
>DATJKB010000418.1:0-3715 GCA_035491875.1 Pyrinomonadaceae bacterium
GATGGTTGACGCTCAGATACGAAGTCCTCGATGGCCAAGCGAAAAAGATTAGCCGCAGATTCTCGCAGATTCACTCAGATTAATTCACTCTTGATAAGAGCGAGGCTACTCTACTGCTCCGATCTGTTTTTATCTGTGGAATCTGCGGCCGGATGTTACCGCACTGGAGCGAAGATCGCCGGCGTATCGTAAGTTACACCGACAGTGAATCCCGAGTTATGGGTGAAGCTGGTGAGGCCTTTTATTCCGGCGAAATCAAATCTTAATCCCGAAGCTCTTATCTGCATTCCTAAACGCGCTTCTGACTGCGACTCTGTTCCCAGCGGTCCATTTCCCGGCCGAGTGTTTGCTCGACCGTTCACTTCTGCCGCGATCGCGAACTGTCGATTGATGTGATAGATCCCTGCCAGGCCATACGTGATCACATCGTTTTGCGAGAACAATTCGGTCGGGGCCGTTAGAATCGCAATACCGACATTCCCAAAAGTATTGAGCCGACCATCGCGTCCAAATCTCTTGCCAATCAACAGTGAACCAAAAGCATTAGTTTGATTGAGCCCGATACCTGTTCCTTGACTAGAGTTGGGCAGCTGCACGCCAAAGCGAAAACCTAATGATGGACCACGGCGGGTTTCATTTCGCAATTTGAATTTCGCTGAGAGCGTGAAATCGCCTGTGTCATTTGAAGAGTTAGCGCCGGGGAGCAGATTTAAGGGGATCGCTGAAGGCCCACGAGAGTTGATGCTCAGAACGTTTTGCGCAACTCCTTCGATTTGAAACTCGACATTTGGGCCCATGCCGAAGTTAATGCCGATAACACCCACGCGCGTAAGATCCCCGGTGATACCAGACACCGGAAATCTCGCGTCCTGAAGAAAATCCAATCCTGCCTCAATGCGAATCGTTCCAGGCGGAATGATGTCGACGTCTTCTGTGAGCAGGGGACGTTGCTGCGCCTGAACGCTGGAAACAAAACCCGCGACAATCAGGAAGACCATTAAAGCGATGATGGAGTTATTGCGATTAAGCATACGGCCATTTGGTGTTTTGGATTGTATGGTTCGATCAGCAGATCGTCAATACTCATCTAACGAAGGACAACCCCAAAATAAAAGAGGCGCACAGACTCCGTTAGGAGTCGAATGTTTATAGCCGACCGAACCTAAGACCTCCGGCGCAGTTAAGAGGAGCGGAAATTCATCTTGAGTAGTGACACGCGAGTTCGGCTCCGCTCCTCTTAACTGCGAAGCCAATTTTCCTGTTGGATGCTATAAACATATCACTCCTAGCGGAGTGCCGAGCTACGGCGAGGCGGAGCCATCGCCTTACATCGGACGGCAAAGCCGAATCGATGCTGATCATTTTGTTGCGGCTCTGCGTTCTCGGCGTCTCTGCGTCCTCTGCGTTTTCGTTGTACTGATTAGGCACACTCAACAAATCCGATAATTGAGTAGGTTCAATGGAGCCAAGGAAAACGCAGAGGACGCAGAGACGCCGAGAACGCAGAGAGTTGGTGTTTCTCTCGGCTAGTTGCTTAAGTTTCTAAGAAGACGCAGAGCACACGGAGGTTGCGCAGAGAATTGATCCGTCCCCCGGAAGCTGATTCGTTTTGTGCTAGTATTTCGCCTCCACACTGCTGAGATCGAGGTCCCAATGAAACGTATAGTAACTGCCTTTGTTCTGACGGCTATTTGCGTCGTCTGGCTCATTCCGTCTTACGAACCCATTTCCCTCGCCCAGAACACAGCCGCCACGACTGTTCAACTAAAAGGACTGCGCGATCAGGTTGTGATCAGACGAGACGAACGCGGCATTCCTTACATCGACGCCAAGAACGACGAAGACCTCTACTTCGCTCAAGGTTTTGTCACAGCGAGCGATCGCTTGTTTCAGCTGGATATGTTCCGGCGCACGGCGAGAGGCGAATTAGCCGAAGTATTGGGCGCGGGTCCCAACAACATTGCGCTCGATCAGGACAAACAGCATCGTACGATCGGTTTTAGCCATGTCGTGGAAGCCGAATGGGCGCGGGCCTCACCGCAATCGCGAAAGGTATTGGAAGCGTATGCAAGCGGCGTCAACGCCTACATCGATTCACTGACTGACAAGGACCTGCCGCCTGAGTTTCGCCTCCTGCAATACAAACCGATGCCGTGGAGACCCATCGACTCGTTAATCGTAATCAAAATCTTTTTTGAAGCACTTTCAGATACATGGCGCCTGGACATGATGCGAGAAGCATTGTCCGCTTTGCCGCCTGAGAAACGGGCGATGCTGCTGCCGGAAATCTCGCCGATCGATGTTCTCGTTTATGGTAAAGATTCAAAACCTGCGACAAAGAACTCCACAGCCTCGGGCCGCACAATGGTTTCCACGGAAAGTTTGGAGGAGGCTGCCAGAACGCAGTCGATCGCAAACGAGGCGTTAGCGAGAATTGGTTTTCACGCTGAGGCTCTGGCAGCGAGTAACAACTGGGTAGTGAGTGGCAAACGCACTACGACGGGAAAACCGCTGCTGGCGAATGATCCACATCTGCGAGCAACCGCACCGTCGATCTGGCACATGGTCCATCTGGCCGCTCCCGGTGTGCGCGTTGCTGGCGTCACGGCGCCTGGTCTTCCAGGGGTGGTCATCGGTCACAACGATCGGATCGCCTGGGGATTCACAAATGTTGGGCCCGATGTGCAGGACGTCTATTTTGAAAAGTTCGACACGGCAAATCCCAATCGTTACATGACGCCTTCGGGCTGGCAGGACGCAACTATCCGACATGAAGAGATCAAAGTAAGAAAAGGTATCGGAAGCTCCGAATCAGACACGGTGACCATGGACGTCACGGTCACGCGTCATGGCCCGATCGTTCTTGAACGTGACAACAAACGCTTCGCCATACGCTGGACTGGGCTGGATCCAAAACTCAATAACCCTGATTCCACGTACTTGATGAATCGCGCGCGTAACTGGAATGAGTTCGAAAAAGCGTTAGAGGCATTCACTGCACCAACCCAGAATATTGTGTATGCCGATGTTGATGGCCATATCGGTTATCACGCGGCCGGCGTGATTCCGATCAGGAAATCTGGTGACGGCAGCGTGCCTTATGACGGATCCACTGACGCTGGTGAATGGACCAGTTACATTCCAATCGCAAAACTACCGCAGCTCTACGATCCACCGAGCGGTGTAATCGTCACGGCCAACCAACGCATAGTTGGCACTGACTATCCTTATTTTCTTTCGCACCACTGGGCGCAACCTTATCGCGCGCGGCGAATTTATGACCTGCTAACTGAGAAGCCTAAACTCGGTACAGATGACTTTCGCCGCGTTCTGGGAGACGTCTACTCGATTGCGGGTGTCTTGTTTGCGCGACAAGCAGTTAAGACGGTGCGACCCACGTTGACTCCGGCAGATCAGAAGTTGTCCGACGCGCTCACAGCTTTTGAGTCGTGGGACGGTCGCCTCAACGCTGAGTCGCGCGTTGCTCCGCTTGTGGCACAGATGCGACTCGCATTTCGTTCGAAGATTCTGACAGCCGGAGTTGGCGAAACGCTAGTTAGAAACTACCAATGGGCAAATTTCGACACGACTCTTGACCAGATAATTCAGAAGCAGCCTGCGGAGTGGTTGCCGAAAGACATGGCGAATTACGCCGCGCTATTTCGTAGCGTTTACGAAGAGGCAATTGCTACGTTGACGAGATCGCTTGGTGAGG
>DATJKB010000419.1:0-11664 GCA_035491875.1 Pyrinomonadaceae bacterium
TTTGCAAGGCACATTCACGTGCCTTACGTCGCGAACCCATATCGTATTACCGCTGACGAGTACGCGAAGGTTCACTCATCAGTCTTTGAAAGTATCCTTGTAAAGATTTACCAACTCCACCGCGGTCATCGCGGCTTCAAAGCCCTTGTTACCTAACTTCACCCCGGCGCGGTCAATCGCCTGATCGACTGTATCAGCCGTTACGATTCCGAACACAACCGGCAACCCGGTTTCCATTGCTGCATCAGCTATGCCGCGGGCAACTTCATTCGCTATGTATTCGAAATGGGGTGTCTGCCCGCGAATAATTGTCCCTAAGCAAATCACTGCGTCGAACTTTTCCGATTCGGCGAGCCGCAGAGCCAGCAACGGAATTTCAAACGCTCCGGGCACTCGATAAACTGAAACTCGTTCTTGAATCGCTCCGAGACGTTCAAGACCGTCTACCGCGCCTTCCACTAAGCGGTTTGAGATGAACTCGTTCCAGCGACTGGCGACAATCGCAAAAGTGAACGGTTCGGCATTCAAGCGCCCTTCATAAACCGTCGGCTGCAAATCGTCTTCAACTCCAACAGGTAATCACAAGGCATTTGCAGTATAGGGAATGAGCGAAGGAGGCAGCAAGGGATGCGGCGAGGCCGATTGTTGATTTTTGATTGATGATTGTTGATTGTTAATTGCCGCCTACTTAGATTGCGTTAGGGTTTGTCCAATCAACAATCATCAATCATCAATCAACAATGTCTCACCGTCCCTTAAAAACAGGTTTTCGTTTTTCCAAAAAAGCGCGCGTGCCTTCCCTTGCGTCTTCCGTTGCGAACAACGAAGCAAACAGCTGCCGCTCAAGCGCAAGTCCTTCCTCAAACGGAAGTTTCAACCCCTCGGTAACTGCCTTTAGACACGCGCGAATCGCAAGTGGCGCAAGTCCGGCGATCCGATTAGCCAATGCTCGTGCTTCGATCATCAAGTCGTCCGGCTTGACGACACGGTTTAGTAATCCAAGCTGGAGTGCGTTGCCAGCGTCGAGTTCGCCTCCCGCCAGCATAATTTCAAGAGCACGCGCAACAGCTATATCGCGACTGAGACGCTGCGTTGCACCGTAGGCCGGAATCAAACCCAAACGAGTTTCGGGCAGGCTAAACCTGACATCGCTTGAAGCGACACGCAGATGACACGCTAGCGCCAACTCGCAACCACCGCCTGCGGCAATGCCATTCACAGCTGCAATCACCGGCACAGGAAAAGATTCAATTTGATCGCAGAGTTGTTGACCACGAGAGGAAACTTCGACGGCTTCAGCCTCTGTGAGATCGGTGAGTTCAGAGATGTCTGTGCCGGCACAGAATGCATTGCCGGCACCCGTCAGTATCAAAGCACGTAGATCCTCGTCGCCAACGAGTCGGGCGAATGCTTGTGAGAGTTCGTGAAGGAGTTCCGCGGACAACGCGTTCCGCCTGGCGGTCCTGTTCAGCGTCAGAAGCGCGATCTGATCTTCGCGCTCATAGATTAGAGACGACATCGATGTGGAAATAAGTCTCCGCGCTCTCTGCGTCTCCGCGTCCTCTGCGTCTTGATCTATTGGACACATAGAAGGTTAACGCAGAGGACGGAGACGCAGAGGACGCCGAGAGAGGTTCTAAACCAAATTCATTGGCGTCGGATTCTTCGGATCTTTCGTGTAATCGTAGAACCCTCTACCCGATTTGCGTCCGTACAAACCCGCCAGCACCATTCGTTTTAGTAACGGCGGCGGAGCAAATCGCTTTTCGCGAAACTCATTGAACATGATCTCGGCGATGTAGTACGTCGTGTCCAGTCCGACGAAATCGCCGAGTGTCAATGGGCCCATCGGATATCCGCAGCCAAGTTTCATCGCGTTATCGATGTCGACGATCGATGCCACTCCTTCTTCCAACGCCCGAATCGAATCGAGCATGTAAGGAACAAGGAGACGATTGACTATGAACCCCGTTTTATCGCTGGCGCGAACAGGAACCTTGCCAAGCTTCTTGCCAAAATCGACCGCCTGCTCGTAGACAGCCTCGTCTGTAAGGATCGTGCGAACTACCTCGACCAATTTCATTAACGGAACCGGGTTGAAAAAGTGCAGACCAACGAAGCGCATCTGCCGGGCAGATGAAGTAGCGGTCATCATTTCGGTGATCGAAAGCGACGAAGTGTTTGAAGCAAAGATCGTTTCCGGTTTACAGAGCCCATCCAATTGGCTATAGGTGTTTCGCTTCTCTTCCAGGTTCTCAATGATTGCTTCGATAATAATGTCGCAATCTGCAAGATCATCGAAATTCGTTGTACCTGACAGTCGCCCTCGAATCTCGCGCTGTTGATCCGCGGTGATCGTTCCTTTATCAGCAAAACGTGACAGCGATTTCTCAATGCCGGCGAAACCCTTATTGATAAATTCGTCCGAAACCTCTTTAACGACCGTGTCGAAACCGGCAGTGGCGGCCACCTGCGCGATTCCTGAACCCATCAGTCCACATCCCAGTACGCCAACTTTCCTAATTTCCATCTTCTGCTCCTTAAACAAATTAAATATGATTGCGATTACTCAAGGACTCGGACTTGTTGCCGGCACGAGGCCCGCAGTGGTTTTCAACCATTCTCCGTACTCTTTGGACCACACGTTAACGTCTTGGACCAAATGCGACTTGTCCTTTTGTGTCGCGGCGTCGGCCGGACGTGAAGCTTGGGTCTTCGCGCGGATTAGCAGCTCCCTTAAGCGGAGCTTGAGTTCGTCAGCCTTAGGATCAACTGTTGGCGCGTCGTCGAGAGCCTTGATCGATGCATCGATACCACTCGGATCATTGTCATGAAGCACTTGGCCCAACGTCTCCTGAGCTTGATTCATCACGTTCGCGTATATGAGAAACGAGGGATTTTCAATCTGGATTTGAACGTTTTGCATTTGAGCCGCTGGCGGTAGGCTCAAGTGCCTTGCGACCTGGAAGAAACAAATCGCGACTAATCCTAATGCCATGACTTGTAAGACGCGCCAGATTACCGCGACACCTTTCCGCTCTCCCGGTCGTCGATACTGAACAACTAACGCCAACGCCGCGCCGGAAAGCAGACCGCCGACGTGCGCAGCATTGTCAATAACTCCGCGACCGATGTATCCGATGAACAGATTGATCAGAATGATTGGCAGCATGCCTGTGCCAAACGCACGCTTAAATCCATCGGGAAGCTCGTGGCGGAACTTGATGCCAAAAACGAATAGCACTCCAACTAGTCCAAACAATGCTCCGGAAGCGCCCGCCGAAGGAACGTCGTGGACCTTGAAAAAAAATCTGCCGAAGAAATTATTGGGCATGTTTGGTCGAACCGTCAGGTAACTGCCCACCACACCCGCGATTCCGGTCAAAACCCAAAACACTACAAACCTCGCCGAACCATACAATCGCTCAACGTATGGTCCAACCACCCATAAGCTGTACATGTTGACCAGCAGGTGCGGAAGATTCACATGGATAAACATCGGTGTGACAAAACGCCACCATTCCCCCGCTCGTATCAAAGCATTAACTTTGGCGCCGTAGGCATCCAACACAGGCTCTGAAAATCCCTGCCACAAGACCTGTGACGAAAGGCCACTCGACTGCCACATCAACATAAACATGAACAGGTTGGCGATTAAGAGGATAATGGCAAACTTGTAGGGTCTATTAAGAACGGCGCGCGCAAATCGCATCGTCTCATGGTCCATTTGCGCGTGCGCTGGTCGCTGCTGCGGAGAGGTGGAAGCTCCACACATGCCACACTGCGATTCACCGGCGCCGATTATTGCGCCACATTGACGGCACATTGTCGGACGATCTTGTCGATCAGCTGTGGCTCGATTTTCAGGCAATGTGTGCTAACACTAACAAGCGTGATGCTTCATAGCAAAGCATCACGCTGGTGGAAAGCGGCAAGGGCGAGAGCGAAGCGCTAAGGGCGAAGAGCGAAGGACTAAGACCCAAGAATTCATTGTACCAGCGCAACGCTCTTAGCTCTTCGCTCTTAGCGCTTCGCGCTTCACCCTTCGCTCTTCGCTCTTCGCTCTTCTCGGACAAATTCAGTTTATCTTGTCGAGCAGATTAACCAGATCGTCCGCGTGTTCCTCTTCGACTGCGAGAATCTCTTCCATTAACCTTCGCGAAGTTGGATCGTCGTTGCCAAGGTAGGTAATCATTTCGCGATAACTATCGATCGCGATTCGTTCGGCAACAAGATCCTCGCGGATCATATCGGTAAGAGTTTCTCCCTCGACGTACTCGGCATGACTGCGCGAAAGAAGTCCCTGAGGATTAAAGTCAGGTTCACCTTTTAGCTGTACGATTCGATGCGCGATCGAATCTGCGTGTCCCTGCTCTTCATTCGCGTGTTGCAGAAACTCCGCAGCCACACTCTCTGCATTTATCCCTGATGCCATGAAATAGTGGCGTCTGTATCTGAGTACACAAACTATTTCAGTCGCGAGTGCTTCATTCAAAAGTTTGATAACGGTTTCACGATCCGCCGAATAGCCCTGCGTCACGGCGCCGTCTTCGATATGTTTCCGGGCGCGGTCTCGCAAAGTTTTAATATCGCTGAGAAATGGTTTATTTGCAGGTTGATTAGCAGCCATCGTCCCTGACTCCTTGTGGTTAGATTTTTGGGGAAGGACGATATTACTCGGCGCACTTCGGAACGGCAAGCAGAGGAAAATTTAGCCGCAGATTTCACCGATGAACACAGATTCGAAATAAGATAGCTATCGAGCTTGTTTCCCTTATTCTGATCTGTTTTTATCTGCGAAAATCTGTGGCCAATCTCTTAATCGAGTGACAGTTTTGCGTTCAGTTTTAGCTCAGTGGCAGCCGCGGCATCATTCACAACTTCCACCGGAACATTCCAGACAAGCGTCTTGATGCGACAAGTCCCTGTGTTGTCGTCGCGACAGTAGATCAACGTAGCTTGCGCACGAACTTTTGCTGCGCCCGTCTCAAGTGCTTGAATCGGAACCCGGATGGGTAACGTCAGCTTCTTGTCACTTCGCTGCGCATTTTTTTCCGCGACGGCAATCGCCTTCGCATTGTCGACTGTTACTGAATAGCGCTGTGGCGCCGCAGGATTGAGATGATGTCCCGCAGGCAGGTCAACATTTAGTATCAACGTCGCTTCTGAGCGTGCGCGAACCTTCTGTGCCAACACCTTCTGTTCTTCCGCGTTAGGCGCAGAGTTGTTGCTGCTAACATCTGCAGCTTGGGGCGGCATAAGACCGTTGACGCGAAGTGTTGTGGTCTCCCGCGTCTTCAAATCAATTACCCGAATCGCGTGATTGTTAGTGTCTGCGACATACAGTTTTCCGTTCGCGACACTGAGGCCACCGGGCTCATAGAATGACGCGGAAGTTCCGTCAGCCTGGCCCGGCTTGCCGGTGCCAAATAGCGTTGTCACTTTCTTTTTTTGCGGATCGAGTTCCTTGATCTTGTGATTGTAGGTATCAGCAATCAGCACTTTATCGCCGACACTAATCACTCCGAGCGGATGTTGCAGGCGGACCTCATCGCCGGTCGCGTCAACATCTCCGAACTCAAACAGATCGCCGCCGACGAGCGTATCAACCTGGCCTTTTGCGAGATCAATCTGCCGAATGATGTTCGATTCGCTGTCCGCAACATATAACGACTTCCCATCAGTAGTGATACCCGACGGCTGAGCAAACCCGGATTTCAGCAGCGCACCGTCGATCCGCGCTTCGCGTCCGGAGCCTGCGAACGTTGAAATTTGATCCATGTCTAAATCGAGCTTCCAGATCTGATGCGGACCTGCCATGGCGATGTAGAGCGTGCGTCCGGCGAGTTGTAAATCCCAGGGCGAGTTCAAGCCAACGGATCTACCCGGACCCTCTTTGAAGTATTCGGTCGACTGTCGTCCTGTTCCCGCGATTGTCTCGACCGTTCGCGCTTTCAGATTCACTTTGCGAATAAGGTGATTCTCGGTGTCAGCGATGTAGAGCGTGTCGCCATCGAGCGCCATGCCCTGTGGCCGGTAGAATGTTGCTTTCTCGAATGGACCATCTACAGCAGCTCGTTCGCCCGTGCCGATGGTTTCGACGAGCGTGCCATCCAGTTTGGTAATGACGATGCGATTGTGATTTGAATCGGCGATGAAGAGACGATCGTTGCGCTCGTCAGCCAAAACTTTGCCGGGAAAAGCCAAAGGCAGATCACCAACCTTCGCCCGTTCAAGAACGAGCTTCAACGGTTCTTCATTGAGCTCTCCTTTCTTGCGAAACTCCGCGACGGTTTTCGCAATTGCCTCATCGATCACTTCGTAGTTGCCTTCGCCAGACACAGCGCCGATTGCGTAGCCTGCCGGATCGATCAAAACCTGCGTGGGCCAGGCGCGAACTCCGTAGCTTTGCCACACACTGAATTCCGAGTCGTTGTAAACCGGATGCTCCAGTTCGTAGCGCAAAATGATGCGCCGGATGTTTTCAGTCTCTTTCTCATTTTTGAACTTTGCGGAGTGGACACCGATCACGACGAGCTCATTCGGATACTTCGCTTCAAGTCGCTTGAGATCGGGAATGATGTGCATGCAGTTGATGCACCCGTAAGTCCAGAAGTCCAGCAGAACAACTTTCCCTTTTAGCGCGGCGAGCGACAAGGGTCGATCTGTATTCAACCAACCGCGGCCGCCGCTAAGCTCCGGCGCGCGAATTCGAACCCGTTCCTGTTGAGACATTACAAAGCCTTTCACAGATCCAGATGATTTCGTCGAGTAGATCACGACACCGGTTACGACAAGACCCGCAAGCACGATGGTCGTCAGTAGGCGTGTCAGTTTTCTAGAAAGCAGCATATCGAACAAATACGTCGGACGGTCAGCTATCGGTTTGGACATCAATTCCTATCCGTGTTTTCAAGGATTTGATCCACGCGTTCTATCGCGCGTCTCAAATGGGGGATCGTTATTGACCCGCCAACGACTAAGGCCACGTTGAAAGCGTCAAGGAATTGCTCTCGGGTTATGCCAATCTCAGCGCACTGCTTGATGTGATACGTGATGCAATCGTCGCAGCGAAGCACTGTCGACGCTGCCAACCCCATCAACTCCTTCGTACGTTTATCGAGAGCACCATCTTCATACGCTTGAGTGTCCAGGGCAAAGAACCGTTTGATTCCAAGATGATCGCTATCAAGTAGTTTTTCGTTCATCGCCGCACGATAACGGTCGAACTCATCCATGCGTTTTGTCCTCTCTTTGAACGCGCAGTGTCTTTCTATTGGTGTCGATTCTACTCGGCATCCTCGCAAAACCACCAACGGGATACTCTGACAGGATTTCAGGATTGCAAGATTAAGAAAATAAGGGAGCAGTCGCACCAACTCTAAACCCGCTTAAATCCTGTAATCTTGTAATCCTGTAATCCTGTCAAAGATCTGCGGGATCATTTGTATCGATCTGTCCTAAGTTGTAACCTCTCGCAAACAACCATGGACAACGATTCGCAAACCAAATTGACCTTACAGTTGTTTCGGGTGGGCAGTGTAGACCTGGCGCTGCGTGACGAAGAGGTTTTGGCAGTCGCTGACTGGCGCGAACCCGCTCGGCTTCCATTTGCACCCCAAACCGTGCTCGGCGTTGTTTCAATTCAAGGACGAATGTTGACCGTGCTCGATACAGCCAAATTGTTGGACCTTGATGCGAGTGCGCGAGAATCGCTCGTCGCGCTTCGCGGACAAGAGCAACTGGCGCTCGTAGGTAATGCTCAAGGAACTATCGAGATCAATCCCACCGACATCCAGCCGGCCGCCAACTTCGGTTCGCTCAGTTCAGGGACAATCCACAAAGACAGTCGCACCATTCATATACTAGCGACGGATCAACTCTTTGGCTCAGCACTAAGCGGTCATGAGCGACGCCGCAAAAGGTCCTGAGCTCAATGAACGACCAGGCTTTTACAACTCTCGAATTCCATCATTTGCGTGAGCTCATGAAGCGCGGAGCTCAGACAGACAGTGGTCGCTCCAGGATCGGGCAAATTGCTCCACTCGACAACCTGAGCGAACTTCAATCTGAACTCACCGCTCTTGCGGAATGCGTCGGACTTCGAAATCGCGGCGTAGCATGGTCGTTCAGCGAGCTTACCGACCCACGGGAGTCGATCAGTTTGCTGCGCGTTGAGAATTCCGCACTTGATCCGATTGCGATCCTTCAACTGGCGCGCTTGTGTGAACAAGCACTGTTGGCACGTGCATCGATTTTCGCCGAGAGGGAAACCGCGCCGACGTTGTGGGAGTTAGTCGATCATCTGCCTCGCGACCTCAACAGTCTCGTAGCGCGAGTCACAACTAAGATTCTGCCCTCCGGAGAACTTGACGATCGTGCAAGCCCGGAGCTTGCGAAAATTCGTCACGAGATAACGGTGTTGCGCTCACGAATCACGCGAACGTTGGAAGGCCTGATGCGTAAGTCGGAGGAGGCTATTCAAGACGAACTTGTCACCATCCGAAATGATCGATTCGTGATTCCAGTAAAGGCCGACCATCGTGCACGTGTGAAAGGTGTAGCGCACGGCTATTCGTCTTCAGGTGCCACCGCGTTTGTCGAGCCGTTGGAGACCATTGAGGCAAACAATGAACTACAGGGTCTGCACGAAGCAGAGGCTCGCGAGACGGCACGAATTCTTTTTGCCTTGAGTGAAGACCTAAGAGCGCAGTTACCGGCGATTGAGTTAGCTGCCGAGTCCGTAACTGAACTCGATGTCATCAACGCGAAGGCGATCTTTCATCGATCGTTCAATTGCGTCGTGCCGCGCATAAACAACGAATCAAATCTGGAACTGATCAATGCTCGACATCCACTGCTTGAAGAGAATTTGAAACACGACGGCAAGGCGGTAGTGCCTGTTTCATTCACGCTCGATGAAAAGCACGACACGATGGTTATTTCCGGAGCTAATGCAGGCGGAAAAACCGTCGTTCTAAAGACTACTGGTCTACTAGCACTGATGGCGTTGTCAGGCGTGTCTGTTCCCGCGTCGCGAGCTGAGTTTCCGTTCTATCAATCAATCCTCGCAGACATTGGCGATCACCAATCAATCGCCGCAAACCTTTCAACTTTTACGTCTCACGTCGCTAACATCGCTCGCATGATTCAACTGTGCGAAGCGCCCGCGCTTGTATTGCTCGATGAAGTCGGGACCGGCACCGATCCAGAAGAAGGTTCAGCGCTCGGAGTTGCTGTAGTCGATTACTTCAGGCACGTGTGTCGCGCGAATGTCATTGCAACAACGCACTACAGCGGCTTGAAGATGTACGCCGGTTTAGAGGAGGGGGTCGTAAATTCCAGTGTTGAGTTTGATGAAAAGACCCTTGAACCAACCTATCGATTGATTCTCGGAGTTGCCGGATCCTCTTCAGGCCTGGAAATAGCGCGCCGCTTTGGTGTTCCCGAAACCATCACCAAAGCAGCAGTCACATCGGTCAAAGACTCGTCGCGCCAGGCCTCCGAATACCTGGGCCGCATCAAGCGTGAAGCAGAAGAGGCTGAAAGCCTGCGCGTGGCACTCGAGGAAGAGCGGGCGGCCGTTGCCGAGAAGTTCGCGTCGCTCGATCAAGAAGCAGCAAAACGTGAACAGCAACGGCAGAGCGATTTTGAACGCATGCTGCAACGGCAGGTCAGCGACTTTGAAAAAAGGGCCCGCGAACTAATGGCACAGATTTCCGATCGTGCGGATCGTTTGAAGATCGAGAAAGAAGCCCAGCGACAGACGGCGGAAGTAAAACGAGAGGCGCAACGTGCGGCTCGCGCTGTTAAACCTGGACAGCCGAGTAAACCTGAAGAAGAGTCGCGTGGCGTTAGAATTATTCGCGATGGACACCTGGTTTCGCGCTCAACAACACCGGACGACAGCGAAGTAGATGAACCTCGCTACGTCTCAGCACAACAACGAGAACTCGCAGTTGGCGACAAAGTGAAACTGCGTTCGTTTGGTTCAGTTGGTGTCGTTGATCAGATCAAGGGCGATGAAGCTGAAGTGCGCGTGAAAGCATTGCGCTTCAGGGAGAAACTCGAAAACTTGGAATTAGTGGAAGTGCAAACGCCGGCGAAGCCCCAGGAGGGAAAACTCGAGAGGCTGCGAAGAACTTCAGGAACAGAGGTTCATTTGAAAAGTGTCGAGCAAAGCACCACCTCAGAGATAAATGTTATCGGCAAAACGACTGATGAAGCCGTGGATCTTGTCGATAAGTTTCTTGATGAAGCATCACTGGCGAGCATGAGTGAAGTGCGAATCGTTCATGGCCATGGAACTGGAGCCTTGAGACGTGCCATTGGAGATTTATTAAAAGATCATCCTCACGTCGGAAGATTTATTCCGGCCCCACAAGACCAGGGCGGCTCGGGAGCGACGATCGTGCAACTGCGTGCGAATTAGCCGCAGATTTTCGCGGATACTCACAGATGAGCAATAGAACGCATTGCTGTGATAGATGTCCATCGTTGCTTGTTTAATTTCTGATCTGTTTTATCTGCGTAGATCTGCGGCCGGCTGTTTTTCTAACCCGACGTGAACGAGTAGAATCTCCGTCCCGACCGAACCAAACCTGATTTAACTGCGTCTGGCAAATGCGTTATCCCCAAACCTTCATCGACGATCTTCGACGACAGGCAGACATCGTCCGCGTAATCCAGGACTACGTCCAGCTTAAGAAAAAGGGCACAAACTGGATGGCCTGCTGCCCCTTTCATAAAGAGAAGACACCGTCGTTTTCCGTCAGTCCAACCAAAGACATCTTCTACTGTTTCGGCTGTCACAAGGGCGGATCTGTCTTCAACTTTGTGATGGAGATCGAACGCGTCGGTTTTCCTGAAGCGATCAAGATCGTTGCCGACAAAGTAGGCATGCCGCTGCCAAAGATGGTTGACGACGGTCGCTTCGAATCACGACGACAAGAAGCCGATGATGTAATTCAGCTGAATAGCTGGGCGCTTCAATGGTGGGAACAGCAACTCGAGTCGAGCGCAGAAGCCCGAATCGCCAGAGACTATCTGACGGCACGTGAAATCAGCCCTGAAACGCAAAAAAACTTTCGCCTGGGTTATTCGCCTGACAGTTGGGACGCGTTATCTCTGCACCTGCGTCAAAAGGGTGCGACGCAGGCGCAGATCGATCGAAGTGGTCTCGTTGTTTTGAAGGAAGGCGGCGGCTCGTACGATCGTTTCCGCGGTCGTTTGATGTTTCCGATCCTCGATATTCAAGGACGACCAATCGCTTTCGGTGGACGCACGCTGAGAAATGAAGATGCGAAGTACATCAACTCGCCTGAAACTGCCGCGTATGTCAAAGGACGAAATCTTTATGGTCTAAATCTCACTCGTGATGAGATCCGGCGTCAGGAATTCGCGATTCTAGTGGAGGGATTTCTTGATTTGATCGTGCCGTTCCAGGCAGGCGTGAAGAATATCGTTGCGAGTTTGGGAACCGCTTTAACTCCAGACCAGGTGAAACTACTAAGTCGGTTTGCGCGCAAAGTCGTCGTCAATTATGATGGCGACCGCGCGGGGGTGCAGGCAGCGAAAAAGTCGATTGAGATTCTCCTCGCCGAAGATATCGACGTCAAAGTTCTCGTGCTACCGGAGAATTCCGACCCAGATGAATTCATCCGA
>DATJKB010000420.1:0-5904 GCA_035491875.1 Pyrinomonadaceae bacterium
CCTGACGCTGTAGCTGCTCGGTAATTTGCTTCGGGTCCATTTCCCGATCGAACTTAATCGGCTTGCCAAAAACTACGGTCACTGTACCCGGCGCGGCGAAATACTGTCGCTTCTTCTTCAGTTCATAAAGACCCTTCAAATTAACCGGTACCACCGGAACGTTTAGCTCTCTTACTAACACTCCTATTCCAGTCTTGAACGGACTCAGGTGCATCTGACCGCGCGGCGCACGAAGCCCTTCAGGAAAAACCAAAACACTCTCCCCTCGGTCGATGCATTCGCCTGCATATGCAAAGCTTCGACGAAAACCGCTGCGCCGCGGCAGAGGAAATACATGAAAAAAGGTGCGCACTAAAAGGTACTGCGACAGTAGACGCAATCGCATCAACAATTGGGTTTCATCTGGAGGATGGAGCCAGTCACGTAATCGCTCACCTTCCATGGCAATCGCCAATTTGTGACGGAGACGAAGCGGAAGACCAACAAGAACCATGGCCTGATCGCCGAGCGTGACATGATTTGCGACGAATAAGACTGGGCCACGGAAGCCGTTTAGCTTGTCACGTCCCTCGATTTTCATCCGGCTCATGAATCGTGTGATTGGATAGATCAGTGCATAGAACAGCACCGCGCGAAGCCACGGAACCGGAAACTTTCGGGGCCAGTTTGCAAAAGGATAAGGTGTGATCTGTTGCTCTGTTTCGCCGCGAACAATTCTTTCAATGTCTCCAACTGTGGTGGCCGCGGTGAACGCAGCTTCATCCAACTCGATCTCGTATCGCTCTTCAATCGCGCTCAAAAGCTCGATTCGGCCCAGCGAATCCAGCTTTAGATCAGTAGCAAGTTTAAGTGACCGGTCGTCCACCGCCGGCGCAGTTGCTCCGGCGATCCGTGCGGCAGTCGCAAGAATGAATGGTGAGTGTGCGCAGTTGCGGCAGGAATTATCGACGTCATTCAATCGTTCGCGGTCTCGAATTGTTGCAAGGACTTCTCGCTTGAGAACCTTTTCTGTCGGCGTGCGTGGAAAATCCGGCTCAGTCCAAACATGCCAACGACGAATCCGCTGATGTTCTGCGAGGGTCTCGTTGGCACTCTCAATGATGGTCAGAGGATTAGTCTCTGAATGGCGCAAGATGATGACGGCAAGAGGTTCGTCGCCACTCTCGGTTTCCCACGTCACGACGCAGCTGGCGCGAACCTCCGTCTGGCGATTCAGAGCGTCTTCAAGGTCTTCCGGATAAATGTTCAGCCCTGCGCCCGTGACGATGACATCTTTTTCGCGTCCTTTGAAATACACGTGACCCTGATCGTCGATCACGCCGACATCTCCTGTACGTAGCCAGCCATTCGACGTTCGATCTAAACCATTTGACTTGGACCAATAGCCGGGTGAAACAGCTGGGCCGCGGACGGAAATTTCTCCCGACTCGTCTAACCTGACTTCGTACCCTGGGAGAGGTTTGCCTATCGAGCCTTGTCGTCGCTTGAAAGGATGCGTGACGGTCACAAGCGATGCGGTTTCGGTCATGCCATACCCTTGCAAAACTCCAAATCCAAGTCTTCTCCAGAACTCTTCAGTTTGCGTATCCAATGTTGCGCCACCGGAAAGAAACGCCCAGAACTTCCACCCAAACTGTTTATGAACGTGTCGAAAGGTCCACCATCGGCGAAGAAACCCTCGGTCGGAACGGCCCAGGTTGTCTAAGAGACTTGCTGAACTATGAGCACGCTCTGTCCACTCGCGCAGACTACGAAGCATTCGCGGCACAAGAACAATTACCGAGATGCGACTCTTGCGCGTCCTGCGCACGATCTCGGCGGGATTAAGCGTGTGATCAAAGTGCACTTCGCCTCCTAACAACTGAGGTACGAACACACTCATGAACTGTCCAAACACGTGACTCAACGGCACCAACACCAGAAATCGCAGCGGGTGGACCATTCGTTTCCACTTCCGATACTTGCCGATCTCGCGTTCGAGCGGAGCCAGGTTAGCGAGGATGTTTCCATGTGTGAGCATCACGCCTTTTGGTGTAGACGTTGTGCCTGAGGTGAAGACAATTTCCGCGAGGGTGTCTTGATTGATGCCATCTATTACGTATGGCTCTGATGAATGCGCGGCGACCGATTCAACCAAGTGTTCGAGTTGAATCAAAGGGACTGGCAGTTGGTTTAGAACTGGCGCATCGCGATCCGCAATCACGAGTCTTGCATCGGTTTGTTGTTGTACCGAGGAAACAAACTCCGCCGAGCTTTGCCGATCGATCGGTACGACAACGACGCCCCTCAACAGGCAGCCCCAGAATGCAGCGACCCACTCAGCGCTGTTTGCGCCGCATAAGATCACACGCGCACCTGGACCGACACCGCGCGATTCCAATTCGCGAGCTGTTCGGCGTGATGTGAGAACCAGCTTTCTGTAGGACCAAGTGACTAGACGCAGGCCTTGTCGCTGGACGAAGACGGTATCGGTTCGACGTACATAGTCGTCGAGGTAACTCAGAAGTGTCTGACGAGTCGAAATAGGCTTCATTTCCGAGACCTATTATCGGCCGTCAGCGCACGTATTGGGTAGCCGTTGTGAAACTATCGCAAGCGATCTATTACTCTCTTCAGTGGTCGATGAGCTCAGGTGAATTGTCTATCGCAACTTTATTCCGTGGGTTTGGAACGTGAATCGAAGTTTGCACCACGTTGGGGTAGCGATTCTCTCCTTCGGCGAATGCCCCAGCGGCGTTAATCGTCACGCGCACGATATAGTCACCTTCCGGAATACCTGTTATGTCGATCCACTGCCCGGTTAGCTGCTTGTAATACCAATCGCCCCAGCCCGACGTGATTCCCTGGAATCCACAGTTGTAACCGTTGCTCCTGTTGCCGGCATATTTGAAAGAATCTTCAAAGCAGAACCCGCCTTTTTGCCCGGCGATGACTAGCGAGCCGTCGGACGTTAGTAGCTCGTAGTTTGAGAAATCGCGAATGTGATAATGGCCATGGCAAGGCGCAAAGTAAAACCATTCTGCGTACGGATTATTCGGATCAGTGCGATCGCCGACGATTAGATCGCCGTCTCCGCCATTCATCACTACAGTGTCAAACCGTAGAATCCGGCGGTAGCCAGTAGCGCGAACTGCTCCCTCTACCACAGCACAACTACCAGCTTCGAACAGTCGATCAATGATCTCCAGCTGAGACGTAAAGCGTTGAGGGTCGACTGTCAGGTCAGGCTGTCCATCGTTGTCGTACACAGGGAATTGTCGACCGACACTTGTTCGTTGTGTGGATGCTGAGAACGAAAGCATCAACACAGCAATCGCTGAAAGAAACACTATTCTTCGTATGCGCATGGTGTAACTCCCTTTGTCGAAGTGTTTGAGGTCAGCTCCGGAGCGAGGTACGCCGAAGCATTTAGACAGATTACCTAAACGCGTAGACCATAATCCTGACATGGATTGAAGTCAACAAAACGTCTCTGCGTTGGTGTTCTGGAAGAAGCCCTCGCCCGGCTGATTGACTGCAAATTCGTGTCAAAAACTTACACGCACTGTCTGGCAAACATTCGCCACGCTCGAAAAACCTTTACTACAACCACGTTTTATCGCGGCACCGTGCTTGCACATTCACAAGCAAATGAAACAGAAAAGACCAATCAAATCTGCATTAAGACTTATTGTCTCGATCTACGTCGGTCTGATCTGGGCACTTGTGGCCAGTGCAGACGTCCAGTCTGTCAACGACAAGCAAGCGGTTAAAGTGTTCGAAAGCGAAGTGCAGGAATACGTGAAGCTGCGCAACCGCGTTAGAGAGAACGTCCCAAAACTTCCAAAGGAGGCAACGCCTGAGCAGATACATACCTTCATGATGGCGTTTCAGGATGCGACGAGAGCAGCACGCTCAGGGGCCAAGCCAGGAGAGATATTTAAGCCCGCCATTTCCGAAGCCATTCGCGCCACGCTAAAGAATCACTTCCGAGGCGAAGATCGCGTTGAGTTGCGAAAGACAGTTTTCGAGGCAGAAAACAAATCGGTACCACTCCGCGTCAACTATCCATATCCGCAGAGTAAGGAATATACAGAGATGCCGCCGAAGCTCTTGTTAGAGCTGCCGCAACTGCCGAAAGAGTTGCGCTATCGATTCGTTGGCCGAAACATGCTTCTCATGGACCGAGAAAATAATCTGATCGTCGACTACATGGTAAATGCGTTGCCATAGCAACAACGGGGAGGGTCAAATGAATCGAGCGCTGATGTCGTTTTTATTATGCGTCACACTAATCAGTTGGGGCCTATGGACCAATTCTTTTTCTCAGACGGCGTCACATGCGAGAGGGACTCCACCGGCGACGGGCGTTCGAATCAGCTTACCGCGAAAGGAAGGTTCGGTTAGATTTGCGGTTATAGGTGACACCGGAACTGGCAGCAAACAGCAATATCAGCTTGGCGAAGTCATGGTCCGTTCACGTGAACAATTTCCCTTCGATTTTGTGTTGTTATTGGGTGACAACATGTACGGCGGAGAGACGCCTCAAGATTTCGAAAAGAAATTCTCTGATGTATACCAACCTCTGCTTGATGCAAAAGTGAAGTTCTTTGCGTCATTGGGAAATCACGATCTTGCAGTGCAGGCTAACTATGCCAACTTCAACATGGACGGAAAGGAGTATTACCGGTTCAAACGCGGAAATGTGGCGTTCTATGCGCTCAACAGCAACTACATGGATCAGAAACAGATTAAGTGGCTGGAGAATGAATTGGCAGCTGACACTTCCGAATGGAAAATCTGTTTCTTCCATCACCCGCCTTACTCGTCTGCGAAGAAACATGGTTCACATGACTCGTTGCGAGATGTGGTAGAACCGATCTTTGTGAAGTATGGAGTGAACGTTGTGCTTACGGGGCATGATCACGTCTATGAGCGTATCAAGCCGCAAAAAGGCATTTATTACTTCGTGTCGGGAGCAGGTGGAAAACTGCGAAGCGGCGACATTGATACGAAGTCGCCATTAACCGACCGGGCGTTTGATAAAGACATGCACTTCATGCTGTTTGAGGTTGTTGGGAACCAGTTGTACTTCCAGGCAATTTCGCGAACCGGCGAGACAGTTGATACAGGCGTGATTGCTAATCCGCGCGCAAAGAAGTAAGACCGGCCAAGAAAATCCACCGATATCACAGAACAGGGCAGGAGCAGCAGGCAGGAGCGGGAATAATTCAGCCGCAGATTTCGCGGATAAACACAGATCAGAATTAACCAATAAGGACCCGATCTAACGGTTATGATTGTTCTGATTTGTGTTATCTGTGAGAATCTGCGGCTGAATTCTTCCTGCTCCTGCCTGCTGCTCCTGCCCCTGTTAATGTAATCTGTGGATACTCTTTGTGGATCGGAGCGGAGCTGATGAAAAAAGTGATTCGTGAGGCGGGGCACTTTGCCTTGATCGTTGCTGGTATCTTCTCGGCGGGTCTTGGCCTAAAAGGTTTTTTGCTCTCAAGTCATTTCATTGACGGTGGCGTTACGGGTATTTCGATGCTGCTGGCGAACGTGATGGGATGGCCGCTTTCGATCCTCATTCTCGTTATCAATCTTCCGTTCATTTTTCTTGCGTATCGGCAAATCGGTCTCATTTTTGCCGTCAAGAGCATGCTAGCGATAGCGGGGCTATCGGCGTGTCTCGCTTTCGTGAGTTTTCCCGACGTTACTCCTGACAAACTCCTCACCGCCGTCTTTGGTGGACTCTTTATCGGAGCGGGAATTGGTTTGGCGATCAGAGGAGGCGCGGTGCTCGATGGAACGGAGATCGCAGCCCTTCTCGTTAGTAAGACCAGTCATCTTTTTAAAGTGGGTGATGTCATTCTCCTGGTCAACATTGTGATCTTTTCAGCCGCGGCGTTTTTCTTAGGGATC
>DATJKB010000421.1:0-6432 GCA_035491875.1 Pyrinomonadaceae bacterium
GTTGCTGGTCAACCTGTCGACTCCGGTTGGAGTCAACATTGTCGACGGTTCCGCCACAGGTACGATCACGGTGGCGAATCCGGCGGGCACGTTCGTCATCAGTGAAATCCGCACGACTGGACCAGCAGGTTTGGGCGACGACTTCGTGGAGCTTTACAACAACTCGAATTCGCCGCTGACCGTAACTTCATCGGATGCTTCAGGCGGATACGGATTGTTCAAGATGGGTGCGACTGGTGCTGACACACCCGTACTAATCGGGACGATACCGAATGGCACGATCATCCCGGCACGCGGACACTACCTGTTCGTTGGCTCTGCTTACAGTCTGGCAAACTATGGCGGTTCAGGTGCAGCGGCTGGCGACCTAACGTTAACGTCAGACATTGAAACCGACAGAAACGTTGCGATCTTCAGCACGGCCAATGTTGCCAATCTGTCCAGCGTGAATCGACTCGACGCTGTCGGGTTCGGCAGCAACACCGGCGGCAACAGTGACCTGCTCCGTGAAGGAAGCACTCTGCCGTCGACCGGGGCTCCGACGCTGGAAGGCAGTTACCAGCGTGATCAATGCGGCAAGCTCGCTAACTCTGCGGTATTTGGTGCATGTCCGACCGGCGGCCTGCCGAAGGATTCCAACAACAACGTCCAGGACTTCTTCTGGGCCGATACGGTAGGAACCAACCCGGCTGGTCCGCACCTTGGTGCTCCAGGTCCGGAGAACACTGGTAGCCCGTTACTGCGCAATGCTGGTCTACCGGCGCTGTTACTCGACGCGACGAAAGCGGGTTCAGCAGAGCCCAACCGGGGTCGCAACTTGGCGCCGGTAACAAATGGTGCGAACGGCACGCTGACGGTTCGTCGGCGCATCCGCAATGATACAGGAGGACCCGTGACCAGGTTGCGGTTCCGCATCATCGACTTCAGCACCCTTCCGACTTCGGGAGGTATCGCTGACCTGCGGGCGTTGGATTCGAGCAACATCACAATCAGCGGCATCCTCGACAGTCAAACATGCACGGCAACGGGCACGCCAATGACGACACCTTGCATGGTCACAGTGGTTGGAACGGTTGTGGAAACGCCGCCGGCTCAAGGGAACGGTGGTGGTAACAACAGCACCTACACCGTGGTACTCGGAACTCCGCTAGCCAATGGAGCGAGTATTAACGTTCAGTGGGTGCTCGGAGTTCAGACAACCGGTTCGTTCAAGTTCTTCTTCAACGTGGAAGCACTTCCGTAACGAGTCAAAACAATCAACCAAACAGCAACGAGGTCACCAGAATCTTTGGTGACCTCGTTTTTTCTCGATTGCCTATGCCGATTTACGACGGCGCCTCTTTAGTGGGATGAGGTCAGTACCACCTGCGGTAGTGGGTGGGTGCGGAGCTTTTTTGTTGACTGTGTCCATGCGCTTTGTCAGTATGGCGACACACTTCAGAAAGGTTCTTCATCCTCATCATGTGGAACGACAACGATACTCCTCTCGCTTACTTCATTTCTTTTAGAAGCTATGGCACGTGGTTACATGGCGACCAGCGCGGCTCCATTGATCGCTTTCACAATCGCTATGGTGAACCTTACTTGCCTCCCAACGAAGCGTGGCAACGCCACAATCGCAAACAGCTTAAGACGGAACTATCTAGCCTTGGAGCAAGGGAACGAGCATCAGTTGAGAAGGCAATTCGCGAGACATGTAGCGTCAGGAAATGGCATATGCAGGCCTTCAACGTGCGGACCAATCATGTTCACACTGTAGTGACTGCGAACCGCAAACCAGGATTGGTTCTAAATGCGTTCAAGGCAAATGCGACCCGTCAACTAAGGGAAGATCAACTGTGGCCCCACGCGTCCAGTCCCTGGGCCGACAAGGGCAGCAAAATAAAATTGTGGAATGAGCGCAGTGTGGCTAATGCAATCGACTACGTACTTAACGGTCAGGGTGAGGACCTCCCAAAATTTGACGACTAAGCTCCGCACCCACCCGCTACCGCAGGTGGTACTGACATCGTGCCACTGCATTGAGTGATGCGAAACAAAAAGCTCCGCACCCACCCGCTATCCGCAGGTAGTACTGACCTCATCCCACTAAGAGGCGCAATCAGCAATCGGCAATGCCTTATCGCGGTTTTGCTATAACCGGCTCTACATCTGTTCGTCGATCGCTACCACGCGCGACGTCTGAAATAACCGGTGGCGGCGGCGGATGGGCCACAAGAACTTCAAGCGCTGCGTCGACCACTTCAGCTATCCCCGACACGAAGATGATCTGAAGATCATTCTTTACATCCTCCGGAATGTCGTCGACGTCCGCTTCGTTCCGCGCCGGCAAAAGAATACGTCTGATCCCCGCCCGATGCGCAGCCAGTACTTTCTCCTTCACTCCACCAATCGGAAACACCAGGCCCGACAACGTGATCTCTCCTGTCATTGCAGTGTCAGGTCGAACCCGCCGGCCCGTGTACAAAGAAGCCAGCGCTGAGGTGATTGTCACTCCTGCGCTTGGTCCATCCTTGGGAATCGCGCCCGCCGGAACATGCAGGTGAACTCCGTACTCTTTGAAGATATTCGGGTCAATACCAAACTCGACGGCATGCGACCACAGATACGACTGTGCCGCACGCGCTGATTCCTGCATCACTTCTCCCAACTGTCCCGTTATCGTAAGTCCTCGACCACCAGGCAACAGCGTCGCTTCAATGAAAAGCACTTCGCCACCCATTTCAGTCCAGGCCATTCCGGTCGCAACACCTGCCGGCAATTCCTTTCGCGCCTGTTCCGGATAAAACCGCGGCGGACCAAGATGCTCCCGTAACTCGGCGGCAGTGACCGTCACGCTCTCAGCCTCTGCCTGAGCGATCTTCAAAGCGACCTTCCGCGCAACACTGCCGATGTTTCTTTCCAACTGCCGCACCCCTGCCTCACGCGTGTAACGTGACGCGATCAGCTCAATCGCATCGTCTGTGATTTTCAGTTGCGCAGAGTTGAGACCGTTTTCTGTGGTTTGCCGCGGCACAAGGTAGCGTTTGGCGATTTCCAGCTTTTCGCGATCGCTGTAGCCCGCCAGCCTGATCACTTCCATGCGATCCCGTAACGGCATAGGAATCGGACCAAGTTGATTAGCGGTCGCGATAAAGAACACTTTCGACAGATCAAACGGCAGGTCTAGATAATGATCGCGGAAACTATTGTTCTGCTGTGGATCGAGAATCTCGAGTAATGCCGCTGCTGGATCACCCCGATAATCGTTTCCGAGCTTATCGATCTCATCCAGCATCATCACAGGATTGTTCACACCCGAGCGCCTGATCGCCTGAACTATTCTGCCGGGCATAGCGCCGACATAAGTGCGCCGATGTCCGCGAAGCTCAGCCTCATCTCTTACTCCACCCAACGACATTCGTTCGAACTGTCGACCAAGCGCTCTCGCGATCGATCGACCCAGCGAAGTCTTGCCTACTCCCGGAGGACCAACAAAACAAAGAATCGGGCTCTTCGTATCTGGCCGAAGTTTTATTACCGCCAGAAACTCGAGTATTCGTTCCTTCACATCTTCAAGGCCATAATGATCTTCGTCGAGAATCCGGCGTGCTTCTGCCAAATCCAATTTATCTTCAGAAGACTTCTTCCATGGCAGCTCGAGAACGTATTCAAGGTACGTTCTAATGACGTGGTAATCAGGAGCGGCTGCGGGTAATCTCTCGAGCCGTTTCAGTTCGCGCTCCGCTTCTACGCGAACATCTTCAGGCAAGTCGGCCTTCGCCAGCCGCTCACGCAACAACTCGGCTTCGGCTGCTTCACCGCCTTCGTCTTCACCTAACTCTTTTTGGATCGCCTTTATCTGTTGCCGCAGCACGTAATCGCGTTGAGCCTTATCCATCTCCGTCTGCGCCTCAGAGGCAATCTTCGAACGCAACTGCAGGATTTCGAGCTCCCGCGCGAGATTGATGTTCGCTAAACGAAGAAGCTCATCGGCAGTGTCCGCCTCGAGCATCTTCTGCTCTTCCACAACTCCGAGATTGAGTATGGAGCCCAGGAAGTAAGCCAGGCGAACCGGATCGACGGCGCCTAACACTGCGACGCGAACTTCAGGCGGAACATTCGGCAGCAGCGACAGCGCATCCTGAATCATCGCCTGAAGATTTCGTTTGGCAGCCTCGACTTGTTCCGGATCGACTATCTGGGGCTCAGGCAGAATCTCCACGCGGGCTTTGAGATAAGGATCTTCCTGTTTCCATTCGAGTACTTTTATTCGTTCTGTTCCCTGCGCCACGATCCGCATGGCGTCGCCAAGTCGTTCCATGCGCTTGATCATCACCAGCGTGCCGATTTCATAAAGATCCTTCGAAGTGGCGTCGCCTTCGGTCTCGCTGTCTCCATTAACGGTGATACAGCCAAGCAGCTTTTCAGGTGTTGAGAGTGCGGCTTCGACTGCCGCCATCGAACGGGGTCGGCCGACACCCAGCGGCACAACTGTCTCGGGAAACAGCGTTAGGTTTTGCAACGCGAGAATCGCTACTTCAAATGGTTCTCGCGGGAGTGCAGTTGTGGTGCTGCTTCCTTCTGGCGATTGTGCCTGGGGTTCGACCTCTTGATTATTTGATTGTGTTGGCTCAGATTCCGGCATCACTTTATTGCCCCGCTCACTATTCGATTGGCCTCAATCACTCCGTAACATGATGATCAAGAATCCATCGCGATAGTCGCGGACAAGCGATGCGCCTTCGAGGGGAGCGGGAAACTCAATCGTTTTTTCGAATCGACTGTAAGTGATCTCCATTTGATGGTAGACAAACTCTTCACGATAGAAGGTGTCTTTGCGACAGCCGCGAACGTGCAGTCGCTTCCCACTTATCTGAATCTCAAGCTCGTCTGAACAAACACCTGCCAGATCCAGCTTTACAATCCAACCGTCCGAGGTGCGATAGACATCGGCTGATGGATTCCAGAGCCGCCCAGACGGCTTTACCCGGTGAGCTACAGAGCTCATCGAACGGTCACGGTCTAATTCACGCATGGTAAGAGCATAAGGGAAAGAAGAGAGTGGCGCAAAGCGAGCAATTGCCGATTGCCGATTTTTGATTGCCGATTGAAGAACAGATCTCCTGCGATCAGATTCTTAAATCGGCAATTGGCAATCGGCAATCGGCAATCAGCATCTAGCCAAAGATCTGCTTCCAGAATGAAGAACCTTTCGAGATTTCCTCGATCGCTTCTGCCAATTCCTGATCCGCTTCTGTTTCGACAGCGATATCCGCCATTGAGATCATTCCGAGAAGATGATTGTCTTCGCCTACTACTGGAATTCGACGCACCTGTTTCTCACCCATCTTCCGAATCACGTCGACGACGCGATCATTCGGACGGGCAGTGTAAACGTCAGAGGTCATTACATCTTCAGCAGGCGTTGCTCGACAGTCTTTGTCTTCGCCGACTGCTCTAATAACGATGTCGCGATCGGTGATTAAACCAATCAGCTTACCTCGGCCATAAGTGCGCTGTTCGTAGTTCGTTTCATCACGCGTGATCGTTTTTCCGTTTCCGGCTGCTTGCTGTTCAACTACCGGAATCACGCCCGTGTCTTCCTGTTTCATCATTACGGCTATTTCATTGAGCGGCGTGATGCGATTAGCGACAGCCAGATCTCGCGTCATAATGTCGCGACAGCGCAAACGCGATCGTTCGGATGCGTATCCTGTTCTGCGCTGGCCGTATGCTCGTGAGTCAGATCCACGCCAACGATCCTGCGGGTAATCGCGGGTCCCCTGGTTTCTTAAGTCACCACGATAACTGCCGTATCTTGGTTCGTCCTGATCGTACTCAGCTCGTTCACCAAACCGGCCATGACTGAACTCCGTGCGCCGGTTGCCTTCCACAAAATCACGCCGGTTTCTTTCGGCGCTGTTGTCATAACCCCACGGGGCTTCCCGTCTCATTCGCTCATCACGCTCGCGCGCATAGAAATCGCGATCGCGTTCATCCTCAAAATCATTACGATATCTGGTCATTGCTTTCCCTCCTTGCCAGGAATAGAAATCATTGCGACTGCCGGCAGACGCAAGGACTGATGGAAAACCTGGGGGCAGGTGGCGAGCTTCGCCGATAAACTGCGGGGAACCACTACAACGGGGAAAATGGGGAGAGCACTCCTCTAATCAGGTGTCAGAGATTTGTTTCGACTTCAGCAATCAGCTGAACTCGAGAACTTATCTCCAGACTTCCTACTTCGATCGGGGTCGCAATATCTTTCGCAACACTACGCATAAGCCCTTCCGATTGTAGAATCGGCTGCGGAGGCCGGAAACCTTCTTCTTGCACCTCGGCAATTCGTACGACGCGACCACCGAGCGCCTGCGCAATTACTCGTGCTTTGCTGACGGCCTCACGCGTTGCTTCGCTTAACGCCTGATCGCGCGCCGGGCGATCTTGTTT
>DATJKB010000422.1:0-3712 GCA_035491875.1 Pyrinomonadaceae bacterium
GGGGTCCAATTGCAAAGCACGTTCTGCCAAAGCGATTGACTTGGGTACGGTGTCACTTGTAGAAGTCCCTGCGTATTCGATCAGCGTTACCAAGCAATCGGCGAGGCCGACATAAGCCAAAGCGTAATTCGGGTCCTTGTCCGCCGCTTGCTGAAACTGCTCCATCGCCTTCTGGATGTTCTGCGCCGTGCGTTTATTCCAGTAATAACGGCCTCTCATATATGCCTGAAAAGCTTCTGGATTGCTGGTGTCGCGCTTCCTTAACTGCTTCTGCTCTTCGCCGCTGAGCCTGGTCCTAAGACGTTCGGATATCTCCTTCGAAACCTCCTGCTGCACACCGAGGGCGTCAGCTATTTTGCGAATGTACTGCTCTCCCCAGAGCTGTTTATTGTCGCGCACGTCAATCAGCGCAACGTTTAGCGTAAGCGTGTCTCCGCGTTGCAGAATTCTGCCTGTTACGATCGCGCGCACACCCAAATCTTTGCCCGCCGTGACTGCATCGATCTCCTGTGTTTTATAGCGAGAGACGGATGGACTGGGAATCACCCGCAAGTTAGAGAGCTGTGAGAGACTGTTGGTGATGCTTTCGGTTAAGCCATCGGAAAGGTACTCGGTGTCTGGATCGCGATTCTGATTTACAAACGGCAGGACGGCGACCGATTCAATAGCGACCGTAGTGCTGCGTCTGTACCGATAAGTGGCGACTGCGATGCCACCCAGAACGAGTGCTGCCAACAATATGGTCGTGGCGAGCTTATGACGTTTGATTCCGGCGAAAATGTACTCGGAACTTGATGTCGAAACTGGAGTGCCGCCTTCGGTGGCCGCACCCGCGGAGATGCGACTCGTACGACCGGGAGATGATGGACCTGTGCCCTCGATCTCCATCGCGCCCTCAAGCTCGCGTCGCACGTCGCGCAGCTCGATAGCGGCTTCTCTAATCGACTGGTACCGCTCATCCGGATCTTTTGCCAGACACCGACGCACGATACGCGTCACGTCGGTGGGCGCGGAGGGGTTCACATCTCTCACCAATGGAGCCGGCGTATGAACGATCTTATGCAGCGTGTCGATAGTTGATTCACTTTCGAACGCCCGTTGTCTAGTCGCAGCTTCATAAAGCAAACAACCGAACGCGAAAATGTCAGACCGATGATCAACGTGATGGCCTTGGGCTTGTTCAGGAGACATGTAGCCGACAGTGCCCATCGCCACGCCCGGCGTAGACAATGGCGGCCGCAACAGAGCCCTGGTTGTTTCTTCCGGCGAGGCGATAGGTTGGGCTGTCATCGGCTCGATGAGCTTAGCCAATCCGAAATCAAGAATCTTCGCGTACCCATCGCGAGTAATCATCACGGTGTCTGGTTTGAGATCACGATGCACGATTCCCGCAGCATGCGCTTTGGTCAAACCCTCTGCTACCTGTTGAAGATAACGGAGCAGTTTCGGGATCGATGTTCGTTCTCGATGGATCGCCTCTCGCAGTGTCACCCCGTCGACGTATTCCATGGCGATGAAGTGCACACCTGCGTGCTTGCCAATTTCATAAACATGCGCGATGTTTGGATGATTTAATGCGGCGGCGGCCTGCGCCTCCTGGGTGAATCGACCCATTCGATTCTGATTGCTCGCGAGAGGCGCCGGTAGAATCTTTAACGCAACTTTTCGATTGAGCGTCGCGTCATGCGCTAAATAAACCTCACCCATCCCGCCTGCACCAAGCTGCGACTGGATTTCGTAACGGCCTAGTTTTGTTCCAGTCGACAAAGTCATGGAATACCAACGGCAGTCATCAATTGGTCGAACCGTGGATCAGAACGCACTCCGTCGAGACTGGGATCGACTTTCAAACTAACCAAAGATAGATCGTGCTGCTCGTACGCCTTATCGAGCGACTCAAAAGCAGAATCGACTTCGCCCAATGCGGCGTAAATACCCGCGATCGAGTACCACGATGTAGTGCCTGCCGCCGCTACTTCTTCGAGTAGCTTCAGTGCCTCTTTTCTATTTCCCCATCTTCCGTAGGCTTGCGCGATGATCGCCTTTACTGATACTTCAACCGCAGGGGCGCCCTTCACGAGCTCCAGCACTTTTTGAAATTCGCCGATTGCTTGTTCGTACAGCTTCTTCTGCACGAGCACATTTCCCATCACGCTTCTGGCTACGAGGTAGTTCGGCTCCAATTCAAGCACTCTCTGAAGCTGCTCGATAGCTTGGTCAGGCTCTCGAGCAATATAGAAATTCAGCGCAGCTGTCATGTTCATCAAGAGCGAAAGAGGATCCAACTCGACGGCACGCTTGGCTTCACGTTCGGCTTCGTCGTGCCGGCCGAGGTTTGCGAGATAGATCGCGTACCAATGGTGAGCTTCCGCGTAGTTAGGATTCAGCACCAACGATCTTTTGAAACTATCTTCAGCTCCAGCGAAATCCCATTCATTCAGAAAGCGAAAGAAGCCGTATGACGCATGAGCCTCACCGAGTGTCTCATCCAGCTCCAGCGCTTTTAGAACTGCCGTCTTTCCTTCAACGCGCTGTGCCAGGTAGTTATGACAATCGCTGAGAGCCGCGTAAGCGAGGGCATAGTTCGGATCAAGTTCCGTAGCTTGCAGCAGATACTCTGTGGCCCTTTGCACCCCTTCCGGCGTGAGCTTGTTGAAGTGATACCGACCTTTTAAATATAGAACGTGGGCTTCATGAGTGGGCGAGTGGTGAGTCGGAGTCAGCTGCTCTCCGACAGGCGGTTGAAGTCGGAACTTATCACCAATTTTGCGGGCAATGGTGTCACACGCAGCTAGTAGATCATCCGGTGGACGAATGTATTGAGCGCCCCACAAATGGCAATCATCTCGAGTGTCAACCAGCTCAACACTGATGGATAACAAATCGTCAGACCGAGAGACGCGACCAAGCAGCAAAGCTTGAACTTTCAATTCGCGACCAACGGTTCGCGCATCTATCTCACGTCCTTTGTAGCGAAACACTGAATTGCGCGATGTGACGCGAAGGAGCCGCGATTGCGCAAGGCTTCTAATCACATTGTCAGTGATCCCATCGACAAGATATTCAGTTGCTGGATCCTCGTTAACGTTCACAAACGGCAGAACAGCGATTGAATTAATTCGCCTTACAGCCTCTTGAACCGACACTTCCCTCACGTTCGCAATAAAGCGATAACCGCGCCACGGAATTGTTTCGATATACCGGTGTTCGCTTGGATCTTCTCCGAGGACATTTCGCAGCGTCGAAATCGTGCGTGAGATGTTTCCCTCTTCAACCGCTGTGTTGGACCAGATGTGCCTCATTACGTCGTCTTTTGTGAGGACGTGACCACTGTTTTGCACAAGCAGCAACAGGATGTCGAACACCTTGGGCCGCAGCGGGACGACCTCGCCGTTTCGTATTAGCTGACGTTCGCGTGGATCGACACGGAAAGGCCCAAACTCATACGCGGTTTCGACGTGACCAAACATTGGTTTTAGTTAGTTTTCCGCACTTTTGCCGAACTTTTTCCTAAATCATGAAGGACTTACGACCGCTAAAACTTTAACCTCTGAAGTACTCAACGGCTGACAGAATACCAGCCAAGAGGGGCAAGTGGTGGTGATTCTATTGAAACAACATCGACTGAGCAACGAAGAAGCCGTCGTGCGTTATGCGGCGTGAGGCTTCACTACGGTAAGAGTGACACGTTTATAGCCCGTGCGTCTTGGTC
>DATJKB010000423.1:0-11950 GCA_035491875.1 Pyrinomonadaceae bacterium
TAAAGTTTTCGCAGGATTCTGTGTTGGGAGGGATTGTATGGCTAAGCCAAAATTAGTGACAGGACTTTTTCGAAGCAGGGTTGCAGCAGAGGCCGGCGTCGACGCGATTATGAAACGCGGTTACACCCGCGACGATATTAGCGTGTTGATGTCAGACGCTACGCGATCCAAAGAGTTTGCCGTACAGGCAAAATCGCACGCAGCAGACGGTGCCGGCATCGGAGGCGCACTTGGTGGGGCAGTCGGTGCAGTCCTCGCGGCAATTGTTGCGGTCGGAACCACCTTGTTTTTACCAGGCATCAATTTAGTAATCGCTGGTCCAATTGCCGCAGCGTTGGCAGGCGCCGGGGCAGGCGGAGTAACTGGTGGACTGATCGGCGCCCTGGTTGGAGCGGGCATACCGGAGTATCGCGCGAAGGTCTACGACTCCGAAGTTCGCGGCGGTGGAATTCTCATCGGCGTTGAAGCGCGTTCAGATGAAGAGATTGATCGACTCGAAGATCTTCTCGATGAACTCGGCGCACAACACGTCCGCACCGAGTAGCCCAGCAACATAAAAATCAAAAGGCCTGTGACTGCTCGTCACAGGCCTCCTGCTTTGTGTAGCTGAGATGAAAACTAACGTTTGATCGAATCGCCTACGTCTTCGATCGCCTCACCAACTTTGCGACGTGCCTTGCCAAAGCCCTCCTGGACTTTGCCGCCGGCATTGTCTACCTGGCCTTCGCTTTCGAGATCGCGATCGTCGATAGCGCGGCCGATAGTTTCTTTCGTCTTACCCTTTGCTTGATCGAATTTTCCTTCGAGCTCGTCTTTATTCGGTAAACCCATTATGTCGTCCTCCTTGAGTTAGAGCGTTCTGTTAAGGCAGAGCAAAACGCTCGCCTCTCAAGATTCAAGTCGCAAGCACTGTTCCTCGATAAAAGGCCTGAAAAACCGCGAAATGTGCAGATTGACTGTATGTTTCGGAGACTATCGGTGGGCGATGTTGGAACGACTAATAAGTTTGATTAGAAAGTCGAAAGATGCCACGGGCTTGTCCCGTGGTCCTTCACGTTCGCAGCTACACCGCATGGAAACAGACTAGATGGATGCCACGGCTTGCGCCGTGGTCCGTCACGTTCTGCGCCAAACGAGGAGCGAGCATGAATAACCATGCGACAAGCGCGTGGCATCGCGAATCTCTTTTTGACGTATTGTAGCAGCGAGCGTGAGGAACCACGCGGCAAGCGCGTGGCATTTACGGTATCGGTTCGAAGCGTTTAACGAGTTGCTTGAATCTCTCGTCTGAGCGAAGCGCGTCAAACATCGGTTCGATTCGAATCAATACCAATCCTGGATGGCGAGTCTCAAACGCCTTGTTCAGATACTCGATCGCGTGATCGTTATCTTTCAAACCAGCGTAGACGATTGCGAAATACAACCCCGACACATAACGTTTCTGCGCAAGCCGATGTAACTGATCAATGATCTCCGTCGCCTCGTTACGTTTTCCCGCCATCCCGTATGCGAATCCGAGTGATGCGGTTGCTTCCGTTTCTGTGGCAACGACACTATCCGGCACCGGTCCTGTCGGCGGCGCTTTGATTAACCTTCGCAGCTCCGCGATTGCATCATCAAACATCCCTTTTTGCACGTAAGCCAAGGCGAGGTAGTGACGCGCTACCCAGAAGTCTGGATCGCTTTGCAGCGTTAGTTTGTACTTGGCAGTCGCGTCGTCGTATTTGTGATCGTAGTAGGAATACAGACCCGCGTTTGAACTAATGATCGGCGATAGTGGATCCAGACTGTGGGCCTCTTGAATCTCCTCCCTCGCCCGGTCGAACTTGCCCATCTGCATGAGGTACGAGGCATACCACTGGTGCGCGGTCGGATACTTAGGATTCAAACGCAACGCATGCTTGAAATCCTCTTCAGCGCCAAGCCAGTCCCAGTCGTACGCCAGTTTCACAAATGCGCGCGAGGTGTATGCCTCAGCCGAATTTGGATCTGTGTCGACAGCCTTTTGGGCGGCCGCCTTGGCCTTGGGCATCTCTTCGACGGGAACAGCAACCCCGATGTCGCATAGCAGTGCGTATGAATCTGCCAATCCCGAAAACGCCAGGGAATATGTCGGATCCTTTTCTTCAGCCTGCTTGAAGAAGTTAATACCGTTGCGAAAACCTTCTTCGTTCCGCTTATTCCAGAAGTAACGACCCTTGAGATAAAGCTGGTAAGCTTCGGCATCGCTCGTATAGCGCTTAGCCAGTTTCTCCTGATCTTCGCCACTTAGGCGCACGCGAAGACTTTGCGTAATCTTCTTTGAAACTTCGTCCTGGACAGAAAGGATGTCGGCCAGGTTTGTGTTGTATTCCGATCCCCAAAGTTGAGAGCCGTCGGCAACATTAATCAGTTCTGTTTTCACCAGAAACCGATCGCCCACTTTAACCAGACGTCCGCTCAGCACAGCGCCAACTCCCAAACTACGCCCTGCTTCCTGCGGATCCTTGTTTCCTTTGAAACGGAAGGCAGCGTTGCGCGACATGACTCGCAGGTTAGGCACTTGCGACAGATTGTTAATGATGCTTTCGGTTAGACCATCTGAAAGGTACTCCGCTCCGGGATCACCACTGTCGTTGACGAATGGAAGCACAGCGAGTGAATTTATCGAGGGCGCGTTAAAGTATTTTGAATAAACAAACCCGCCGAGAAGAAGAAGCAGCATCACGCCAAGGCCGGCATAAAACAATTTACTTCGCGATTGTCGTCCGCTTTCGTCGACTGTTGTTGGAACCCGGTTGGCTGACTGATCTGTTGACACTACCGTCACGCTACTTCCGCCGCGCGTTGAGATCACTGGTCCAGCTTCGATTGTCGGCTGGCCGTGCAAATCACTTGATGGTTCCCTGGGGGTGGCAGACGAGATATGGATTTCTTCGCGCACCTGCTCAAGATCCAACTTAAAATCAGTTATGGTCTGGTATCGCTTGTCTCGATCTTTAGCGAGCGCCTTATTGATTATCCGTTCGAGTTCGCGTGGTGTTTCCGGCGCTTGCTCCATTAGCGGCGGCGGATGATGGTCCAGAATGGAAACTCGCGTGTGACTGTCAGTCCTGCCTTTGAACGGTGGCTTGCCCGCGATCATTTCATACAACACAACGCCAAGACTAAAGATGTCAGACCGCGCATCGATTACGTCGCCTTCAGCCTGCTCAGGAGACATGTATCCGGTCGTGCCGACCACAGCACCGGGGTTGGTCTCGGTGATCGGGATGGTGACTGCCTCTGGATCTGTCGACGGTTGATCCCGTTCAGTTAATTTTGCCAATCCAAAATCGAGGATCTTCACCAACCGATCGCGAACAAAGCGATCAGTGCGCAACATCACGTTCTCGGGCTTTATGTCTCGATGAACGATGCCTGCTGAGTGTGCAGCTTCAAGAGCCATCGCGATCTGAATCGCGATTCCCAGCACCTCATCTACTTTAAGTCTCGAATTCCAGAGATACGCCCGAAGCGTTTCGCCCTCTATGTATTCAGTCGCGATGTACTGGCTGTCGTTCCATTCGCCGATTTCGTAGATAGTTAGAATGTTCGGGTGATTGAGCGCCAACACTGCACGTGCTTCTTGTTTGAAGCGGCGAATGCGATTAGGTTCGTTGGTGAGCGATCGAAGCAGGACTTTGAGTGCGACCTTGCGGCCGTGTTGTTTTGTGTCTTCGGCGAGAAACACTTCGCCCATTCCGCCCTTGCCCAACCGTTGCAAGATGCGATAATGGGCGATGAACTCAGGTAATGGCTCGAGCCCCTGCTGGTTTAGCTTGTTAGAACTTTCGGGCATGGAGTCGGACGTTTCCGCCAGGACGCCTCTCGCCTGAGTATCATTTCAACCGCATTGTATCACCCGCTTGAGAGAGCGGCGCACGGAAGGCATTCGTGATCCAGCTTCAAAAACCCAGCGTGTTCCCTTGGAAAATCGCATTATTCCGTGTCGAACAGCTTGTGATCGCATTTGCGATATATCGTTGAAAGGGCAACAGGTTTGTATCTGAAAGCATCGAAACGCCGTCACTTGGTAAACTCCGGACATCGCCTGAACCACGACTCAAATTGTATGCACAATGTTCGAACGTTAGTAGTAAACAGGATCCTGCCGCTGCTTTGTGTCGTAGTGGGCGCATCGATTTCTATCTGCGCGCAAAAGCCAAAACCTTCACCTAGTCCGACTCCACTGCCAGGCGACCGAGAAACAATTGACATCCGGCGCGTTCGTCTCCCGATCACGGTAATGGACAAAAAAGGACAGTTCGTTCCCGGTCTGACTCGGAGCGATTTCCTGGTGTCGGAGGACAGGGTTCCGCAACAGATCGAAAGTTTTTCAGACGACATTTCGCAAACGCTTCCGCTTTACGTTGCGGTGCTGATGGATACATCTCCGTCGACGGCGGGCAAACTAAAGTTCCAGCAAGAATCGGCGATGAACTTTATTCAAACTGTTGTACGTCCTAGAAGAGATCGAGTGTTGTTTGGCACATTCGATCACGAGATCTCGCTTCTGCAGGACTTCACAGACAAACTCGATCTACTCGATAAGGCCGTCTTCGGCGTGAAGAAGATGGGAACGCAGACGGCATTGTTCGACGCCGTCTGGCAATTCTGCGACGAGAAAATGAGAAGCGTTCCAGGCCGGCGTGTGCTGCTCGTCGTAACCGACGGCGAGGATACTTACAGCCGGGCAAATCTTCGTGACGCGATCGATATCGCGCAACGAACCGAAACCACAATCTTTGCCATCTCGACGAAAGCTGGTTTTTTAGCAACCGTTCCAGGCGTTGAGGCCGGCCAAGTAGCTGACAAGAAAGATCGTGACTTGCAAACGCTCGCTGAAGAAACAGGTGGGTTGGCTTTCTTCACCGGCGACATGCTTTCGCTGGAGCGTTCGTTTACTAAGATCTCGAAGGAGTTGAGGGCACAATATCTCGTCACTTACAACTCGACTAACAAGAACTACGACGGAACGTTTAGAAAAATCGAAGTCAGACTCGCTGACAGTCATGGTGGTCTCAAGGTAAGAACCAAAAAGGGATACAAAGCGGTCTCTGACAGCGTAATGCAGAAGTAAAGAAGGACACAGAGTGAAGCTTCATCATCAATATCTCGTTAGGCCCCTGTTTCTGGTCTCGCTTGCTCTCGCCATCGCGTGCGCGAGTTTCGTCACGCGCCGGATGTCGGCGCAGACTGCGACCGGAGAACCTCCTCGAGGTGAAGCGCAAGCAGCTGCGTCTCCGACACCAACGCCTCGTCCTCGAGACGAGGTCCCCCAGGACTCTGACGAAGTCATCAAGGTGGAAACGAACCTTACGAGCATCTTCTTTACTGCGGCCGACAGGAACAAACGTTTTGTGAGCACGTTGAAGCCTGAAGACATTCGCGTTCTTGAAGACGGACAACCGCAACAGATCTTTACGTTTCAGCAGAATGTGGATCTTCCATTGTCGCTAGCTATTCTGATCGACACGAGTGCTTCGGAAGAACGAACGCTACCTGAGCTGAAGGCCGCGGCCCAGGCATTCCTCGAGAATCTAATCCGACCTGCTAAAGACGAAGTTGCTGTGATTTCATTCACTGGTGAGACCACTCTTGAGCAGTCGTTCACCGGCAGCGTCGAACGTTTAAGACGCGCAATTGATCGAGTGGAATTCGTTCCACCATCGGGTTATGTCGGCGGCGGCGTTGTGGTGAACGGCACGCCCCCCATTTCTGGCACGAATCAGAGTCTCGCCGGTTCGACCGCAATCTGGGATGCTATTTGGGTCACTTCGGACGAGGTCATACGTGACTCAGCGGAACATACTCGACGAGCGATTATCCTGCTAACCGACGGCGTAGACACAAGCAGCCGGATGAAAATGCACGAAGCTATCGAGCATGCACAGAAGGTGGATGCATTGATTTATGCGATCGGCATCGGCGACCGCTACACGTTCAACGTCGAAGAAGGAACTCTTCGAAAAGTGGCCGAGCGCACTGGCGGTCGCGCCTTCTTTCCCAGCAACGAACGAGACCTCCAGGATGCTTTTGCGCAGATTCAACGAGATCTAAGAGAGCAATACCTGGTCGCTTACTCGCCCTCCAACAAGGCTCGCGACGGGTCGTATCGCAAGATCGAGATCCAGGTCATCACCCCAGAGATGCGAGAAAAAAGCCTCAAACTGACCTATAGGCCGGGCTATTTCGCGAAAAGCGGTCCCGAACCGGTCAAGCGCCGCCCGTAGTAAAAACGGTGCATGAGCAGCAGGTAGGGGCAGGAAAAGATAGGAGCAGGGGCACCACGCAGGAGCACGAAAAGAATCGCGAATTGCGGCTACGTTTTCCTGCTCCTACCTGCTGCACCTGCTCCTATCTTTTCCTGCCCCTGCGTGGTGCCCCTGCTCCTATCTTGTCCTGCTCCTGACTGCTGCTCCTGCCGACCGGAAGACTCCCTTCAAAGCCCATGGAAAAAACATGGACCAGACCGCCCGTAAACCCTAGAAAGCAAACAGGGTGACAAACTTTTACCAACTTTGTTATACTGCGACCGCCTCTGGAACCGTTCCTCTGGCCGACCCTCCCACGTAGACGGCAAGCACAACCTCAATTTTTTCGTCAGGCACCTTGATGACTTCGATCAACTCAGAGCGAGGCCGAATACTGATCGTCGATGACGACCAGACGATACTCGATCTCTTAGTAGAACTTCTCAGCGACGAAGGGTACGAAGTCGCAACGGCAACAGACGGCGCCAAGGCCTTTGAAGTCGCCCAATCGTTTCAACCCGACACGGTAGTTAGCGACGTAGTCATGCCTTCGGTCGATGGTTTGGAACTATGCCGCCGCCTCAAAGCCCACGAAGCCACCGCCAAAATTCCAGTCATCCTCATAAGCGGTAATCAAATATCTCCTGACGACAACATCCACGGTCTGCACGCCGGCGCCGACGACTATCTCAGCCTTCCTTTTCGAAACGAAGAGCTGATGGTCAAAGTGGCGCGCCTCGCAGAACGACACCGCATCGAGAAACACTATCGCGAGATAGTCGAACAAGCCGCCGACATCATCTACACGCGTGACATGAATGGCTATCTCACCAGCATCAACACCGCAGGCGCGCGCTTTTTTGGCAAGCCCGCGCGGGAGCTGGTGGGAACTCACCTGGGTGATTTGATCGATAAGACATTGGCCGATCGCGATATTGAAGACACGAAGCGCGCCGACACTCCTTCGCCTTACCGCTCAATGTATTGTCTTCATGATGCGAAGGGTGAACCACATTACCTTGAAGGTGTAATCACGATCGAGCGTGATCGCCAGCGAAACGCGATTGGCGTTCGCGGCGTGATACGCGACATCACCGATCAGAAGCTGGCGCAGGACGCTCTAAGAGAAACTGAAACACGCTTGCGGACCGTTGTCGGAAGCGCTTCACTCATTCTCTTTGCGGTAGACACCAATGGCATCTTCACCTTGTGCGAAGGCGAAGGATTGAAATCGCTGTCGCTTACGCCAGGCCAGCTTGTCGGTCAATCGATATTTGATGTTTACGCCGACGCACCAGAGATCAGTGAACACATTCGGCGCGCGTTGTCGGGCGAGTCGTTTACAGCATCGGCTGAAGTCGGCGAGCTGATTCTCGAAGTTCGTTACTCACCTTTGACGTGTCGCCGCGGGAAGATCCTCGGTGTGATTGGCGTCGCCACAGACATTACGGAAGCACGACATGCCCAGGTAGCGATTCAGGAAAGCGCGGAACGTTATCGAGAGCTTTTCGAAAATGCAAACGACATTATCTACACGCACGATCTCAAAGGAAACTTTACTTCGCTAAATCGCAGCGGCGAACGCATCACGGGTTATTCGCGCGAAGAAGCGATGAAAATGAACGTCGCTGACGTCATCGCCCCTGAAGATCTTCAGTTCGTGCGAAACATGATTACTCAGAAAACGACCGACAAGGTACCAACCGTTTATGAGGTCGACATTATTACGAAAGCCGCTCAACGAGTCAGGCTGGAAGTTAGCACTCGTCTAATTCTCCGTGATGGTACACCGATCGGCGTTCAAGGTATCGCCAGGGATCTAACCGAACGGAAACATTCCGAGCTTGCGTTGAGTGAGAGTCGGGCGTTCTTTAACAGCTTCATGGACAACAGTCCTGCTGTTGCGTTCATGAAAGATGCGCATGGTCGTTATGTTTACGTCAACAAACCCTTCGAGAGACTGTTTGGAAAGGACCTGTCTTTCCTGCGCGGCAAGACGAGTTTCGACTGGTTACCCAGCCCAATAGCTGATGAAACTCACAACCACGATTTGAAGGTACTGACGGGCGGCTATCCGGAAGAGATTTTTGAGACCGTCCCTACTGAGGATGGGACGCCTCACCAGTGGCTTGTATTCAAGTTTCCCACGACAGACGCCGCCGGCAACAAGTATGTCGCGGGTGTAGGTGTCGACATCAGCGAACGCCGGCATGCCGAAGAAGCACTGGCCCAACAAGCACGGCGTGAGGCGATGACACATCGCATATCCCAGGCGATCAGATGCTCTCTAGATAGCAGGGAGATCTTTCAGACCGCAGTCCGCGAGCTTGGTTCGTATCTGGACGTCGCACGATGCTCGCTCTTCATGCGCGACGACTGGTCGAAACTAGCCACTAAGGTCGCCGAGTATCACGCTGACGGAGTTCCTCCGGCCGAGGTTGATTTCGATCTCGAGCATCTCCAGGCCTTGATCGATGCACTCGACAAAACAGGAGTGCTGGCATTTAACGATGCAGCACATGACCCACGGATCACCGACGTCTACGAAACAATTCTCAAACAGGCGCAAGTGAAATCGATCATGTACGTCGCGATTCGTGTTGGAGACGACGTACCTGCGGCATTCGCGCTTTCTACTACCAAACAACTGCGGCAGTGGTCGGATTCAGATATCGCCCTCGCGAAGGCTGTCGCTGATCAAACAGGAATCGCAATTCGTCAATCGCAGTTGTATCAAAAGGCCGCGGCAACATCGAAGCGTGAGGCTCTGGTCAATCGACTGACAATGGTGATACGGGCATCGCTGACGCTTGCGGATGTTCTCAGCACCGCCACCCGCGAATTAGGACGTGCGTTATCTGCTTCACGAGTTCATCTCTACCTGAACAGCAGCGACGACTTAAGCTCGGCCTACGAACATGAATACGTGGCCGAGGGTGTTAGCAGCATTAAAGATCTCGGTGTTACTTACGACGATCCAATCGGCCGCCAACTCTCCGGTACTAAACATCCGCTGATCATCGACGACGCGTGGAATTTCCACGCCGGTCCGAAGACATTGAGCACGCACGTCCGTAGCTCATCGCGCGAGTTGGGTATCAGGTCGCAAATCAGTTATCCGGTGGTCGTCAAGGGTCAATTCCGCGGCGTATTGTGCATTCACCAGACAGATCGCACTCGACGCTGGACCGAAGATGAAGTGACACTTATCGACGCGTTGGCAGAACGACTTGCGATTGCGATTGCGCAAGCAGAGCTATTTGAGATGGTGGCGCGCGGCAAAGGCGAGTGGGAAACAACTTTCGATGCGATGTCAGACGGTATGTTTATCTTCGATCAGTTCGGTGCGCTGAAGAGAGTTAATCGCGCCGGAGCTGCGATGGAAGCAGTGCACCCGCGCCTCCTGCTTGGTCGCAAATGCTGCGACATCCTGCGAACCACAGAAGAAGAAGGATGCATTGTTGAAAAGGCGATCGCTGATGGTCGCAGCGTGACTGTCGAGCTTACGCCCATCAGACTCAATCGGCCGTTGCTTGTAACCATTGAGCCTGTGCTCAAAAACGACAAACCTATCGCCGTGGTCTGTACGGCGCGCGATTTGTCGGAACTGCGAAAGGCTCAGGCGGTCGCACGCGAGCATCAATCGTTGTTGACTAACATCCTGGAGAGCGCGCGCGAGTCGATCTACGCAGTCGATCCGGACGGTTACTTTAAATGGAGCAACACTGCAACCTTAAAAGGTCTCGGCTATCAGCGTCAGGATTTGATCGGACGTCACGTTCTCGAGATGGTCTACGAAGGTGATCGCACATTGGTGCAGGAGAAGCTTGACGCAGCATTACGGGGCGAACCGCAAACTTACGAGATGCGCTACTACTCTCACGACGGCGGTCTGCGTTATGCACGAGTAGACAGTTCGCCACTTGTGGTTGATGGGAAAACCACAGGTGTCCTGGGAATTGCACGCGACACAACCGAACAGAAAGAGGAGCGCGAGCGTGCAGCACGCGCCGACAAACTGCGCGCGCTCGGACAACTGGCCTCAGGCGTGGCTCACGATTTCAATAACTCGCTGGCAGCGATTTTGGGGCGTGCTCAGCTTCTGCGCAGGCAGATCTCGGACGAAGCACTATTACGAAACCTCGGAATCATTCAAACCGCTGCTGAAGATGCCGCCGCGACTGTACGGCGAATCCAAACATTCGCGCGCAAGTCGCCGGCCAAGGAGTTTGAGATCGTCGATGTGCGCAGTCTTCTGAATGACGCAGTGGAAATCACAAGAACACGTTGGGAGAATGAAGCGCGCCTTCGCGGTCTCGAGTACGAGGTCAAGCTCGAAGCAGATCGTGTTTGCAGCACTTATGGCAGCGCTTCCGAACTTCGCGAGGTCTTCGTGAATCTGATCGTCAACGCAGTGGACGCGATGCCCAAAGGTGGCAAACTGTCGATAAAGTGCCGCAGTGACGAAAATGCGCTGCAACTTCAATTCAAAGACGACGGCCTGGGAATGGCAGAAGACGTTCGAGAGAAGATCTTTGAACCTTTCTTCTCGACCAAAGGAGCGCATGGAACCGGGTTGGGTCTGTCGGTGAGTCACAGCATCATTGAGCGACATGAAGGCTCAATCAGTGTCAGCTCAGAACCCGGCAAAGGCACGGTATTTACTATTACGCTGCCGCTAAAAACACTCAGCACATGCGTCACCGACGATCTGTTGCCTATAGATGATCAGCCGGCACTCGACATTTTAGTGGTGGACGACGAAGGGCCAGTGCGTGAGACGCTCGCTGAAATGCTCAGCGCCGCGAACCATCGCGTTGAGTTAGCAGAAGGCGGTCAGCAGGCGATTCAGAAATTGCGCAATAGGACTTTTGATTTTGTGTTTACTGACTTAGCGATGCCGGAGATGGATGGTTGGGAAACGGCCAGGTCGATTCGGCGTCAGTGGCCGGACGTTAAGATCGTGCTGGTAACCGGCTACGGTTCCACTGCAACTCCGCCGGACGGTGAAGAAGATCTAGTAGACGGAATAATCGGCAAGCCTTTTAACTTCCAGCAAGTCACATCGACGCTGGCAGCGCTGAGGACCGAAGAACTCCTCCGAACCTAGGAATTGAAGATTGATTGTTTTTGATTGATGATTGCCGATTAAAGGCATTGTTGATTGCTGATTGCCAATTGACGATTGAACGAACAATCGAACCCCAAATTATCGATTTTATTAGCACAGAAGCCTCCAACGTTATCTCGATCGACAATCAACAATCCTCAATCTTCAATCTTCAGTCATCAATCCCCTAGTTGTAGCTGATGATTCCCGCACTCGCCGTAAAGCCCACACCAAAACCAACGACGATTGTTGAACCAGACCAGTCTTTTTTCTCTGCAAGCATAAAGCCGGTCGATGCGCTCGACAGATTTCCGTAGTTCTCGAGCACCTTGTAAGAGTTGTGTACTCTTGACGAGTTGGGATTCAAATCCAGTTGAGAACAAACACCGTCTAGGATCTTTCTACTACCGGTATGAATCAGACAATCAGCGATGCTGTGCATGTCTGAAACCGGTGAGTCGGGATGATTGAGCACGTTCTTCACGGTGGTAACGGCATAGTGAGCACCACGCGAAGGCACGCTTGGTTTCATGAAATATTGTGGTCTACCTCCTAGCATCGGATT
>DATJKB010000424.1:0-6254 GCA_035491875.1 Pyrinomonadaceae bacterium
CGGTGAAACTAATAATTATTGGAGGGCTCAGGCAATCGTGACTTTTGATACTCATCTGCCGCTCAATGAGCGGTTGCTCAGAATCGATCATATTCAAGCGCGACGCTATTCGAAGCTGACGGGCGTGACTTTGGAAATTGCTACTGAAGGCATTGTCAGACATTTGAAAGCGTGCGACCGGATGGACGTGAATCCTGAAACGTCGGCGGTTCGCGAGATCATCGATGATGCGCTGAATGGGCGCCGAGTGTTCGCTGAAACCACTGAACACACACGCGCTGCATAATCTCGGAACCTTGTTACAACCTTGAAGGAGATCGCCCGCAAGGCGATCTCCTTTTATTTGATATAGAACCTAAGATTAGTCGGGTTGACCAAAACAGTGAAGCGCGTGCTAACATCCCAAGGCAAAAGTTAATCGATGCCCCTGTAGCTCAGCGGATAGAGCATCTGCCTTGTCGGAGCCTTAATGGGGAACAGAGTTTCGAACTCATTAAGTGGACGATCCTATATGCGGGGACGCCCTTAGAGCCTCAGGTACTAACTCGGAAGGGTTCAGTAACAATCCTCGAGGATTGGGTAATCCGCAGGAAACCGATCGCAAGGTTTGCGACTTGGACTCCTCAGAGACTATACGGGTCGGGACTGTGATGTCCAAGATATAGTCCAGCCAGCAAACCCGGATTAGCGGGCGGTCAGGGAAAGCCTGATGCTGGAAGCTAAGCAGAGGGCCGCAGGTTCGAGTCCTGCCGGGGGCAAAACCAAACCGCGTTTTTGTGGCGGCTATAGTTCAGTAGGTTAGAACGCTTGATTGTGGATCAAGAGGTCGTCGGTTCGAGCCCGACTAGCCGCCCCAACTAATTCCATTTATCTCCAGGAGAAAATCCAGGCAATGCCAGACGAGCAAAGAGTTGCGAATAATTCTCAAACGTATGCGGTGAATGCCGAAGATTTTTCGTTTGAGGCATTGAAAGAACAAAATGGTCAGGCGACAACCATTCGCTTCCGTCTGGAGGATCCGCGCTATAACGCTGGCGACGTTCTAGTCGTTCTCAGCGGCAGCGAAATCCACTTCCATGGAATGATTGGCCAGATTGCAGATGGGTGGGCCATCGCGACTGATAATCGTGGTTCCCTTTTAGCCGCCACCATTCAATAACTCAGCATCGATCGCAAAAGCTAGCGGCTCGAAAACAAGAGGGGTGGCTACATACAGTGGCCACCCCTTTGATTAACGAGCCGACCCGACCTGCAGGTTACCTACGCGTCCGCGTCCTTGCCCGCAATTGCCGGATTTGTCGTCTCAGTTCGACGATCTCTTTCTGTTGCTCCTTTATCGCATTAAGCATGGTCCAGATGATCGGATCGTTATTGACCATCAGGTAGCCGCTTTGGCTCGTTGAGACCGCCTCCGGGATTAGCTTTTGTACAGTTTGAGCACCAAAGCCAACATGCTCGCCCGGGGACTTAAGTCCCAGAGAATTGTTTGGACGATACTCGTAACGCATCGGCTGTAATTGCATCACTTCCTTGAGACCTCTACCAAAGCTGCCTCGGAAGTTCTTTAGCCGTTCGTCCGAAAAGACTTGCCACGAACCGCCACCAACAGACTTACTCGCGTCTCCGATTACTGACAGCTTCTGATCGGGCGCAGCGGTTCCAATGCCGACTCTGTTGTTGGCAGTAAGAATGAGCGGGTTGACAGTGAAATCGGCGGCCGTATCGGCGAGTGATGCGCTAGTCGCGTAGCCGAAATACATATTGTTGTCGCTTCCAGTTACAACAGCCCAGGTGTCGTCGGTAGCCAACCGACGCAGGTGAAGACCACCGATGAAAGAGTCTTCAATCTGCTTTAGATCGACTCTGGCTTTTGGGCTTTGCGTACCAACGCCGACGTTGCCATTCGCGGCGATGTCGAGTGAACTCGTAGGCGCACCCGGCCGGATACGGAAAGATAAACGCGATCCACCCGTGACATCGCGGATGAAGAAGTTTGCTTCATTACCAGCAATGTCCCAAGTTTGCGCCGTGAAGCCTCCGGTGTTGTTCTGCTCAAGTCGAATTGCCGGAGTATCAGTGGTGTTTGCGTGGACGTCCAAAACTGGCGTCGCAGTACCCACTCCAACATTGCCTATACTGCTAACGAAAAGTGAATTAGCCGGCGCGCCAGCACTCACCTGGAAAACAATAGTACCTGTCTCCGAATTGCCCGCGGCGCCCTGATCGACGAATGCCAAAAACGATGCACCACCATTGGCAGAACTGTTGGCTCTTATCTGCCAATTGTTGGTGGCGAAACCAACCGACGCACTCGTGTCGTCAAATTGGATGCGGGTGTTATTCTCCTTTACCCTGATTGTGTCAAAACCGAAGTTCTCGTTGTTGACGCAATCGAGACCGGCGCATGCGCTTCCCTGTACGATCAGATCATCGGCTATCACGAAATCAAAAAACGGCAAGCTCGGGTGATGTCTTGGAATCTTAAATGACGAGCGACGTGTGGAAACGGTGGGGCTCACCGTGGAAACAGGAGAACTCGCGCGAGCAACAACGGCGCTCGTTGGTTGCTGGACCATTGCGCGATCCTGATCCCCCTTTTCAGTGCTCCCGCCCATGATGACGCTGCCGTTCAAGACCAAAAAACTACCAGATTGTACTGTGGGCTGGGATGGCAGCGATCCACGTCTTCGCAAATCGCGTAGAACCGCAGCTTCATTGCCTTTAGCGCGGGCGGCTTTTAGTGCTTCTTTTACTTCAGCGGAAAAGATGGGGGTTAGGCGTAGTTCATAGGTATACGTTCCGTCGGGTAGTTTCTCACTTGCGTCGTTTAGCCTGAATTCTGGGCTATTACCGGCCTGAAATTCTTTGCTGAAGATCTGTCCGTCCGGCCCCAAAACTGTCAGAGTTACCCCGGAGTTTGGAGCAGTAACGTCAAATCGGACACCACCAACGGAACTGCTGACAGCGGCGATTTGAGTTCTGTCGTCAGTTGACTGTGCAAGCACTAAAGAGTTGAGACATGCAATCACAAACAAAGAACCCAATACAGACGATAGAGGCTTTAGATTGATCATCGGGAACCTTTCCTTAATCAGCAAGGGTGCTGATTGCTCTAAAAGAGTGATTGAAGGACTCTCTAAATCTGGATTTAGAGAGGGGCCTTTAGGTAGCGAGGTACGATACGACAGGCTGCATATTACAACGACCGCCGCATGTGTCAAGACTTTGAAGAGAAAGTTGGGCGAAAACTACGTCCTTCGCTGCTTTATGTGAGGAGGTCGATGAAACATGGACCACTATTAAATAAACATCGACACCTTCATCTGACGTAACCAGAGGGATAGGCGACGCGCACTCCCGGTGTTGATGAGTGTACCTGGATCTTGTGAAAGCCCTTATCTGTGTGTGTGGATAAAAAGGTAAGCGCGGCCTGGCGCTCAAGCGCATTTACGAGGTCGCGAATGAACGGATCAAAACTTACTGGCGCACCGGTCCCCTGGAAGAACGCCTGACCTCCGGTTTCATTTGACAAGCGAAGCAGAGAACTTTGAGCGTTTGTAGCAAGCATCCGGTTGCGTTCGGCTGCCAGTGTCGGAGAATAGAAACCATAAATCGCGATGGACCGTCGCTGCGCCTCACGTATTGCGCGCTGAAGGTCAACGCTGAAGGTTGGCGACGACGAGTCGATACCGCGTGAGAGATCTAAGCCGTCGGATACAAGGAGAATAGCGCGACGCCCTAACGGCTGCGATTCAAACCGCTTCACAGCGTCGACAACTTCAACATAAGGGTTGTACGGCCCAGCGCTCGCGAAACCAACCGGAGGCCTCAAGGCACTCGCTGCCTTTTCGAGATCGGTCGTAAACTTGTGTCTCACCTGCATGCTGCCAGCTCGAAGATAACCAATCATCACTCGAGATCCGCGCGGTAAACGTCTGATGAACTCAGCCAGTGCTTTGACCTCAGTCTGAACTGGCGGCAAAAGGTCGTCCTGGATAAGGAGAGCGAGAGTGATAGGCGAACCGGTCCCCATTCCTCTTAGTGACAACACAGTTTGAGGCTCGCCATCTTCATTAACGGTGAGGTCGATGTTTTGTAGTTCGACTTCGCGCTGTGACTCCTTAATATGAATAGTCAGTGGAATCGTTACCGGTCTTCCCGGTTTTCCGGAAGTTATTGAACCTGGCGTTTGCGGTTGCGCGTCGGCACTTGCCCATGCGAAGACGATCGTTGAAATTAACAAGAAGGCGTGTGCGACTGATCTCAATCCTCTGGGTCTCATTTTGATTTTCTCGTTCGGGCTAAAGAGTTGAGTCATTATACAGGCAACCGCAGGCATTGGCTTTTCGTCAACATCCATCAGTCTGGCCGCACGAAGTAGGCTGGGCTAATATCTGACCGCCGGAGCAGCTAAATGATGAACGATTCAACAGGTAAGCTTTCGAAAAAGGATGCTGCTCTCGCCCGTGTTTTAAAGGTGGCGCCATGGTTTGCCATCCTCGTTTCCACCCTTCCTGCGCCTCTTTTGTTCCTTGTTCTGTTTCTGATGACGGAAGCCACCGATTCGGCTGCCGTGTACTTACTATTGGCAGGAGTTTCGTTTGGTTTCGGCCTGGTAATCGGTCTCATCATCGCAGCCGTAATCCTCTTTTACCGCAGATATTGGCTAGTCAAATTACGCGACCGACTGGCATTAGATGGCATTACGGCGGGTGAGGTTTCTTGGTTCACGTCAGAATTAACTTCAGCGGAACGCAAGGCTCTAGCAGAAATCGAGCAATCAAACCCTGTGCTGGCCGACGCATATCTTGACACCCTTGCCATGCGCTTGACCGCAACGCGCATCATGGCAAGGTCCAGAAAGGAACTGCTGAAGGTAGAACGACGCCTCAACCAAGCGCGGCTATTGGGTGGAAATGAGAGTGCCGCCCTTCAGGCAGACCTCGCAACTGATCGAGAAAAGATTGAGCGCTTACGCCAACAAGCAGATGAACACCTTCGATCTGCTAAGACACGTTTGCAAGTAATCGAGGCGACAGCAAGTCGTAAGCTGAACCAGGCTGAAATTGATGTGATGATGCAAAGACTAGGTAACGCTCAGGATCAATTGCCACTTGTTCTACAAATGGCGCAGATGGAGCAACAAGCTCTTGAAGAAGTTACGGCAAGCTCACGATCAACCGCGAAATGAGGCGGCGGTTGCAAGCGCTGGCTTCTCACAAAGCCGGTAGACTCCTGGAGCCAGGCGGTCAGCAAATCCTTCATCGACCAATGCCCAGTTCCCTCGCCCGGCGTCGGGTGATCTCAAGCCCGTTACGCGAGCGAGTTCTCCTCTCAAAGTCATTCCCGCTCCCTTCAAATACGCGCGAGCAATCTCTTTCAGAGCCTGTTCCTTCGTTCTCGCTTCCTTCAGTTGGTCAGGAAATCTCGCCTCGGTAACCGCCCAGATATAAGTAAAGGTGGGCTCATACAGAACCTCGGAAGGAATCACTTTCATCGTACGCTGCAACTGGACCATAGCCCTATCAAAACGTCGTCGATCGACTACACCGCTGGCCTCACGAAGATCACGCGTGCCCATTTCCCATTCTTTTCGCAAGGCCTTAAGCACCCTTTGCGCATCAACAGTAAGTGTCGCCGCCTCACCCTTCCGGGAAACGCCCCACAATGCATTGAACGATGGGATTAGCTCAGTTGAGATCAGCGTCGCATACCCTTTTAAGACTTTGCCATAAAAGCAGCGACCGCGGCGCATTAGTTCGTCTTTGATGGTCCAGGTAAGACGACTCTCCGGATCCTTTTGCACGTTCCTCGGCATGTGGGTTTCTCGACGTCCACACACCGCTGTGTAAAGCGAAGGACCCGGCCGCCGCGAATCGGTCAGGACCAGACAGAAGCCAACATCCTGCACAAAGCGCTCGGCGCCGTAAACGTCGTGAATTCGACGCTCCGGATCGCGTCTCCAGGTGTGATCGCGGTAGGTCTCAACCTCTTCTGGGAGCATCGGCGTGATTCTATCAGACTGATTTCAGTGATCGGTCACTTTGAAGTAAATCGGTCAGGAGGCTGACCTACTAACAGGCCTTGCCGAGTCGACCTAAGTTGTTTGAGCTCAGCAGTCTACGCAGGACCTCAGCTCTTGGCACGCATGCTGCTAACTGAGGGGTGCCCGCTCCTTGTGATGCGGCATTCGAAAACCCTCGACGGAGAACCAGTAAACGTGAAACTGACCAAGAGAAAAGCCCCCCATCTTA